>ONST01000200.1 GCA_900320575.1 uncultured Eubacteriales bacterium | reverse complement strand
GTCTCCCGCAATTTCGTGCTGGAGGAGAAGCCGAAGGCGATCATTAATATCGTGGACGCCACGAATATCGAGCGGAACCTGTATCTGACGATGCAGCTGCTGGAAATGAACGTGCCCATGGTGGTGGCCCTCAATATGATGGACGAGGTCCGCGGAAACGGCGGGACCATCGATATCAACCGCATGGAGGCGCTGCTCGGCGTGCCGGTCATCCCGATCTCCGCGGTGAAGAACCAGGGCGTCAAGGAGGTCGCGGAGCACGCGGTCCATCTGGCAAAATACCAGGAGAGACCGCTCCGGCAGGACTTCTGCGGGGAACATGACCACGGCGGAGCCGTGCACCGGTGCATTCACGCGGTGCGGCACCTGATCGAGGATCACGCGCTCCGGGCGGATCTTCCGGTGCAGTTCGCTTCCTGCAAGGCCATCGAGGGCGACCGCCAGATCCTGGAGAAGCTGGCGCTCGATCAGAACGAGCTCGAGATGCTGGAGCACATCGTGCTGCAGATGGAAACGGAGCGGGGACTGGACCGGGCCGCTGCGATCGCGGAGATGCGCTTCGCATTTATCGAGAAGGTCTGCAACGCGACGGTGGTGAAGCCCCGGGTGAGCCGCGAAAAGGAACGCTCGATGCGCCTCGACCGGATCCTTACCGGAAAATACACGGCGATCCCCTGCTTTATCGGGATCATGGCCCTGGTCTTCGTGCTGACCTTCAACGTGATCGGCGCCTTTTTCCAGGAGCTTCTGGAAAGCGGGATCGACCTGCTGACCGCCCGGGTCGACGCGGCCCTGACTGCCGCCGGCGTCAACCGGGCCATCCACGGACTGATCGTGGACGGGATCTTCGCCGGAGTGGGCTCGGTCCTGAGCTTCCTGCCGATCATTGTGACGCTGTTTTTCTTCCTGTCGATGCTGGAGGACAGCGGCTATATCGCCCGCGTGGCATTTTTCATGGATAAGCTGCTGCGGAAGATCGGGCTCTCGGGGCGCAGCATCGTGCCGCTCCTCATCGGCTTCGGCTGCACGGTGCCCGCGGTCATGGCGACCAGAACTCTGCCCAGCGAACGGGACCGGAAGATGACGATCCTTCTGACGCCTTTTATGAGCTGCACGGCGAAGCTGCCGATCTACGCGTTCTTCGTCAGCGCATTCTTCCCCGGCAGGGGCGGGTTCATCATGACCGGCCTCTATGTGCTAGGCATCCTCATCGGGATCCTCGCGGCGCTGCTTTTGAAAAGGACCCTCTTCCGGGGCGAGGCGGTGCCCTTCGTCATGGAACTGCCGAATTACCGGCTGCCGGCGCCGAAAAATGTGATCCGCCTCCTCTGGGAGAAGGCGAAGGATTTCCTGCAGCGGGCCTTTTCGGTGATCCTGATCGCCACCATCGTGGTCTGGTTCCTGCAGAGCTTCGATCTGCACCTGAATTTCACGGAGGAGTCCCACACCAGCATCCTGGCGCAGCTGGCCGGCCTTCTGGCGCCGGTCCTTGCCCCGGCGGGACTGGGGGACTGGCGGATCTGCACGGCCCTCATCACCGGATTTATGGCCAAGGAGAGCGTGGTCTCCACGCTGGAGATCCTCTTCGGCAGCGACGTGGCGGGAGCATTGACTCCTCTTATGGCAGCCTGCCTTCTGGTCTTCAGTCTCATTTACACGCCCTGCGTGGCCGCTGTGGCGGCGATCCGCAGGGAAATGGGCGCGAAATGGGCCGCCGGCGTGGTGCTCTGGCAGTGCCTGCTGGCCTGGATCTGCGCCGTGCTGACGCGCCTTGTGCTTGCGGGTGTCCTGTCGTGAGGAGGAATGTCGTATGAGCGGAATCGATCTGCTGCTGGCCGGAGCCGTCGCGCTGTGCGCTCTGCTGGCGGTCCGCAGCATAAGGAAACGGAAGAAGAAAGGAGAGGGGTGCTGCGGGAACTGCAGCGCCTGCGGCGGAAAGGACTGCCGGTAAGCTCCGGATGGGAAAAGCGAACGGACAGGCGGAAAAACCGCTTGTCCGTTCGCTTTTCCTCAGAGCTGGGGGCAGATGCCCGGGTTTCCAGGCACCTGCAAAGTACATTCGCCGATGACGGGATCAGACCGGATCCGCCTCGGATTTCGTCCGCTCGAAGATCCGGCGGACGCGGAGGATGCCGTCGACCTGCATCAGCTTCTCGACGGTGTCGTCGGGCATCGCCTCGGTCAG
>ONST01000118.1 GCA_900320575.1 uncultured Eubacteriales bacterium | reverse complement strand
ATGTTCTGGTAGCGGATCTCCTCCGCCATGCGGAAGATCATCCGGATGCCGATATTCTTCGCGGGGTCCTCCGACTCCGCCATCGCCCGGCGTTCGCCCGGATCAAAGGGCACACAGTCGTCCCGGATACGGAGGATCACCCCGTCCTCCTTATGCGAAACGCGGATATCGACGGAATGGGCCTTCCGGTCCTTTGTGAAGCCGTGCTCCACCACATTTCCGGCCATTTCCTCGAGGGCAAGCCCTGCCAGATAGGAGCCGCGCCCGCTCACTCCGCGTTCCAGACAGAACGCCTGGACCTGCCGGGAGACCTGAAGCACCTCCTCCGTGGTGCGGACGCTTAAGTCCATCCGCTCCTCCTTCGGCACCCCGAAGCCGGACGGGATCACCATCAGTTCCTCCATATTCCGGGGAATATGTCTGTTCCTGACCCACGCATAGCCGGCGATCAGCAGGACGATCGTCACGCCGTTGAGCACATTCGCGATGTAAACGCTGTTCATCCCGAACACAGGGATCAGCAGCGCGGTAAACCCGGCCACGCAGACAACGCCGTCAAGCAGCGCCATGACGTGGACGAGGGCCTGTCTGCCGATCGTCTGGTCATAACAGACAAAATGCATGCAGATAATGCTGAGCGGCATGCACAGGGGCAGGATCCGGAATCCCCAGGCCGTCATCCGGAACACGTCGGAGGCCGGATCCCGGTAGAAAATGCGTGTCAGCGGATCCGCGGCGAGGATCAGCGCCAGAACGATGCCTCCCATGAGCGGCAGGAACCGGCGGAACATCACACGCATCACGTCTGTGAGCGTCTGGCGGTCCTCTTCGCCGACGCTGACGCTGATCATCAGTCGGGAGACCGCGAGCATGCCCGCGGGGACCGCCCAGACGAAGGTGAGCAGATTATTGGCCGCAGAAAATGCGGAAATGCCGACGCTCCCGACGAAGCGCTCCACCAGGCTGTTCACGATAAGGCCGCGGGCCGTCTGATAAAGATTGGTGGCCGCTCCGGGCAGGCCGATCCGCAGGATCCCTGCGGTCTCCTTCCAGTCCGGCCTGACGGTCCGGAACCGGAAATGGGATTTCCCGGAGAGAAAGACTTCCGCCTGTATTCCCAGAAAGACCCACATTCCGACAGAGGAGGCAAGCGCCAGCCCGAATGCCTCGAGGCGCAGCACCTGCACGAACACGAAATTCAGGAGCAGATTGACCGCAATGTAGCCGATGCTCGCCGCGATCGTCCGCCGTCCTTTATTTTCCAGCGACAGGAACGAAGCAAAGGAATTGCCGAGCATCAGCGGCACGGTCCCGATCACCTGGCCCAGGATGTAGCCGTGAAAATGCGGAAGGACCGCTTCGTCGCGGGTGAAGATCCATCCCAGACGGAAGAGCCCCACCGAGCCGTAGACGGCGATAAAGAGCGCCGCGATGCCCAGAGAAAGCATCAGGTTCAGGGAGAATACATTCTGCATCTTCTCCTGCTGATTCTTGCCCATGTAGGTGCCGCACAGGATCGCCGAGCCGCCCACCAGGACCGTGCTGACCGAAGTGATCAGCATGTGGAGCGGGCTGTAGATCCCGACCGCGCTCATGGCGTCGATACCGACGAAATTCGTGGCAAAAAAGCTGGATACGATCCCGTTGACCGCGCCGACGGCAGCAAGAAGGATCTGCACCGGCAGCAGCCGGAACAGAAGCTTCTCTACCATGCGCATGTTTGCGTTCTGTTTCTTCATCATAGTGCGCCCCCGGCTGCCCGGCCCTCTTCGCTTTCTATCCTGTCTTTTCCCGTAAAATCACAGACAGTTGTCATATTGGACCTCTCCTTTTCCATAGGCCCGCACGAGATATTCCAGGGCCATCCGGTATCCTTCGAATCCGTATCCGATAAAGTGCTGCTCGCAGGCCATGCCCGCATAGCTGATGCGGCGGAATTCCTCCCTCTCCCTGATGTCCGTGAGATGGACCTCTGCCGCAGGGACCGCGGCCGCCTTCAAAGCGTCGAGGATCGCCACGCTGGTATGGGTATAGGCAGCCGGATTGATCACGATCCCCTCTGTATGGTCGAAATACGCCTGCTGGATCTTTTCCACAAGCGCTCCCTCATAATTGGACTGAAAGATCTCGCATTCCACCTCGCAGGAATACTGCGCGGAGAGTTCCCGGCAGGCCGTGCGGCAGTATTCCTCCAGCGCCGGATAGTCCTGCCGTCCGTACAGCGCCGGCTCCCGGATCCCCAGCATATTGAGATTAGGTCCGTTAATGATCAGTATCTTCACTGGCATCCCTCCGGCGCGGCCTTCAGCTCCGCTCAAGCTTCTCTAAAATGCGTTCCGCCGCGTCTTCCACCGTGTCATTATTTTCCACGGTGAGATCCGCGAATTCCGCGTACCGGTCCTTCCTCTGTTCATACAGTGCTTCCGCCGTACACGATGCGCTCAGCGGCCGGCCGTCTGCCGGAAGCAGGCGCAGATCCCTGCGGATCCAGACGACCGTGCTGTTCTGATGCAGCAGCGGATCGTTCCTTTCCTTCGTGACACAGCCGCCCCCGGTGGCGATAATGCAGCCGGATTCCCTGCCGGCCTCTTCGAGCGCCGCCGTTTCCAGGCGGCGGAACGCCTCCTCCCCGTCTTCCGCGAGAATGTCGGGGATCTTTCTTCCGGTCCTTTGCTCCACCATCTCGTCCGTATCAAAGAAAATGCGGCCGGTCTTCTCCTTCAGGGCCCGTCCGATGCTGGTCTTGCCGCAGCCGGGCATCCCGACCAGAGCAATATTCCGCATCTCCTTCTCCAGAGCCGCCGTGACCTCTTTCACCTTCCGGTCCGGGATCGCCGTATCCAGCCACAGCTCCGCGCTGCGCCGGGCCTGCGCGGTGAGCATTCCGAGCCCGCCCCTGTGCGGGATCCCGAGCTCCTCCGCCTGGAGCAGAAAAGCCGTTCTAGCGGGGTTATAGATCACATCCGCCGCTCCGCGGCACTTCGGGAACAGCTTAAGATCGACCGGCTTCTCCCCGTTTCCGGGATACATGCCCACCGGCGTGGTATTGACGACGATCTCTGCTTCCGCATAAAGCCCGATCCTGTCATAGGTGTCGATCCGGACCGGATGCTCCGCCTGCACAGAGCGGGACAGGATCACGATCCCGGAAGCGCCCAGGTCTGCAAGGGCGGTACGCGCCGTCAGCGACGCGCCTCCGTTGCCCAGGATCAGCGCCTTCTTTCCGGCGGGATCGATCCCGCCCTCCGCGAGCAGATAACGGAAGCCGTCATAATCCGTGTTGTACCCGTGCCAGCCGTCCGGTCTCCGCACCAGCGTGTTCACGCAGCCGATCCTGCGGGCGGCATCCGAGATCCGGGTACAGTACGGAAGGACCGTCTGCTTATAGGGAATGGTGACGTTGAGCCCGTCCAGATCTGTCGTTTTCAGGAACTCCTCCACCTGTCCGGGCGCAGCCTCGTACAGCCTGTATTCTTCCCCGTGCAGTTCCCTGTGGATCCGCGGCGAGTAGCTGTGCTGCAGATGCTCTCCCAGCAAACCGAACCGCATGGTCATATGCCTCCTGTTTCCCTTAAGCGGATCAGGTCGTACACCGCGCCTGCCGCCGCGGCCTCCACGGCCGGAAGAGCTCTTGGCACGATGCAGGGATCGTGCCTTCCCTTCACCCGCAGCCTGACTGCTTCTCCGGTGCGGATATCGACGCTGTCCTGCTCCTTCGCGATGGAAGGCGTGGGCTTGACCGCGGCCCGGAATACGATGGGCATTCCGCTGCTCAGGCCCCCCAGCGCCCCTCCGTGATTGTTGGAGACCGTCCGGATCCGTCCCGGAATATCCGCTCCGGTTCCGGGCTGAAGCACGAAGGGATCGTTGTTCTCGCTCCCTTTCCGGTCCGCACCGGCAAACCCGCTTCCGAATTCGATCCCCTTCACAGCGGGGATCCCGAAGACCGCCTGGGCGATCCGGTTCTCCAGACCGTCGAACATGGGCTCGCCGACCCCCGCAGGGACCCCTTCGACGACGCACTCGATGACGCCTCCGACCGAGTCGCCTTCTGCCGCGGCCGCCGCCACCGCCCCGCGCATCTTCTCCGGATCCGTCTCTCCGCCGATCCGCACCGGCCGGGCAGAGATATGGACGCCCTGCCGCTCCAGGATCTGCAGCGCGATCCCTCCGGCGACGCACAAAGGCGCGGTCATTCTTCCGGAAAATGCGCCTCCGCCGGCGCGGTCCCCCGCCCCGCCGTACCGGATCATCGCGGTGAGATCCGCGTGGCCGGGCCGGGGAATATCCCGCAGCTCCTCATAATCCGAGGAACGCACGTCCGTATTGCGGATGACCGCCGTCACCGGCGCTCCGCAGGCCGTGACAGTTCCGCTGCCGCCGGCGTCTTTGGTGATCCCGGAAACGAATTCCGGCACATCCTCCTCCCGGCGGGGAGAAGAAAGCGGATCTCTGCCCGGCCTTCTCCGGTCAAGAAAAGCCTGCAGGCGCGCTAGATCGATCGGCGTCCCCGCGGGGATCCCCTCGATCGTCACGCCGACCGCAGGCGAATGGGACTGTCCCCAGACCGTATAGCGGAACACGGTTCCTATGGAATTGCTCATCCCGGATTCCTTTCTGCCCGCAGGGCCTCCGCCGTCTCGCAGATCAGGCGCTCGCTCTTCTCCCAGCCCAGACAGGCGTCTGTAATGCTTTTGCCGTACACGCCGCCGCCCACGCTCTGGCAGCCGTCTACGAGATAGCTCTCTACCATGAAGCCCTTGACCAGGCGTTTTACCCGCGGATTGCAGCTGCAGGAATGCAGGACCTCCTTCAGGATCCGGGGCTGCTCAAAGGGATCTTTCCCGCTGTTGGCGTGATTGCAGTCGATGATCACGGCCGGATTGAGAAGCTTCCAGGTATCATAGAGATCCGCCAGATGCAGCAGGGTCTCGTAGTGATAGTTCGGATGGGTCACGCCCTGCCGGTTCACGTAGCCCCGGAGAACCGCGTGGGCGCAGGCATTGCCGCCGGATCGGCCTTCCCAGCCCCGGTAAATGAAATCATGCTGATGCTGCGCCGCCATGATCGCATTCATCATCACGGTCAGGTCGCCGCTGGTCGGATTCTTCATGCCCGCGGGGCAGTCCGCCGCGCTCGCCGTCAGACGGTGCTGCTGATCTTCCACGCTTCTGGCGCCGACCGTCACGTATCCCAGCAGATCGTCGATGTATTTGTAGTGCTCCGGATACAGCATCTCGTCCGCACAGATGAGTCCGGTCTCACTGACCGCCCGCATATGGAGCTCTCTCGTGGCAATAATGCCGTGAAAGAGATCCGGGCCGGCACTGGGATCCGGCTGGTGGACCAGGCCTTTGTAGCCGTCGCCGGTCGTCCGCGGCTTGTTCGTATACAGCCGGGGAACGAGCATGAGCGTGTCCTTCACCTGGTCCTGAAGGACAGCCAGCCGGGAGATATACTCCATGACGCTGTCCTCCCGGTCCGCCGAGCAGGGACCGATGATCAGTACGAGTCTTTGGCTCTCTCCGGTAAAGATCGCCTTCAGCTCCGCCGTTTTCCGCTTCACGGTCTCCGCCGTGCCGGGCGTAAGCGGGTACATTTCCTTGGTCTCCATGGGAATCGGGAGCTTGCGCTTGAATTCCATATTCATAACAGGTTCCTCTTCTTCTGTCAGACGGATCCGCCGGGTCTCCTGCCCCGGCGGAAGAACTCCCGCATCTCCTCCAGCGTGCAGCTGCGGATCACACAGCGGCCGATCTCTTCGGGGACAATCAGGCTGGTCCGCTCCCCGCGCCGCTTCTTGTCGGAGAGCATGGCCTGATACAGGTCTTCGCCGGGATACTCCGACCGGTCCGGCAGTCCGAACCGGCGCAGTACAGCAAGGATCCGTGAAGCGCATTCCCTGGAGCAGCTGCCGTCCGCAAGAGCGGCCCGGGTGACTTCCGCCAGTCCCATGGCGACCGCGCGGCCGTGGGAAAGCCGGTACCGGCTCAGCATTTCCGCGGCGTGTCCCAGGGTATGTCCCAGATTCAGCAGCTGCCGCTTCCCCCGGTCAAATTCGTCTTCCGCAACAAGCGCCCGCTTCCGTTCGATGCAGCGCGGGATCACGTATTCCCGGTCAAATCCGGTCCCGCGCTCCTCCAGATGGCGGAACAGCGCCTCATCCCCGAGGATCCCGTACTTGATCACTTCGGCGCAGCCGTCGGTAAATACGTCCTCCGGCAGGGTATCGAGCGTCCCGATATCGCACAGCACCAGAGCAGGCGGATAAAAAACGCCGGCCAGATTCTTGCCGGTGGGAAGGTCGATGGCGGTCTTCCCGCCGACGGAGGAATCCACCTGCGCCAGCAGAGTCGTCGGGATCTGAATATAACGGATGCCCCGCAGATACGTGGCCGCGGCAAAGCCCGCCAGATCTCCGACGACGCCTCCTCCCAGCGCCACGATCAGGTCGCTGCGCGAAAGGCGCTCTTCCGCCAGAAAATTCAGGAGTTTCAGGTAGTTCTCCCCGTTTTTGGAGGCCTCCCCGTGGGGCAGGATAAAGCGGCAGACCGCAAAGCCTGTGCCCCGGATGCTCTCTGTCACCGCATCTCCGTACAGCCCGTCCACGATGTCGTCCGTGACGACAGCCGCCTTTCCGGCGTCCTCCGCGCACCGCCTGATCAGCGTGCCGGCTTCTGACAGAAAGCAGCGGTCCGCAAGGACCGGATACGGTTGAGAAGCATTGATTTCGATCCGTTTCATAAGGAGCTCCTCTTCCTTCGGAAAGGCATAAGATACGCAGTTATTCCTCTGTTTTTTCTGCCGCGGAATTGCCCTGGTTCAGCCCGTAATAGTTCGGATTGGTCATGCACTGGATCCTGCAGTTGCTGCAGTCCCCGGTGCAGTCGCAGAGGATTCCGCTCTTGTGTTCCCGTATCATGCTGCGGATACAGAAAAAGACCAGCAGGGCGATCCCGAGCGTGATCAGAAGGGTAGACCAGAAGGAATCGGTCACCCAGCTCTCGTAAATGCCTTTCCCCGCCATGACCGCACACAGAAGCAGGGTACCGGCCGCGAGCGCACTGATAAAAAGATAGCAGATCCGGTCCAGGACCGCCCGCATGCGCTGGATCACCCGCCAGAACGGTTTTTCACTGTGCTCCGGTCCGATGAAGCTCAGTATCACGATGGTCATTGCAGCTCCGACCAGAAGGAGCAAGGTCCACAACCCAGATGTCATAATGATTTCCTCCAAATATCCGGCTGTCTGCGCAGGCCTGGTCCAGAGCCGGGCCCGCCCCGCGTTAAAGTACTCTATTCTGTAGTCATTATAATCGCCGGACCCTGAAATGGCAAGACCGCCGGACCCATCACGGATCCGGCGGTCTTCCTGTTTCAGATCGCTGCGGAGATGCTTTTTTCTCCTGCATCGCGGCCGAAAGCCCGTTGCGCCTGGCGGAACGGAACCCTGCCCTGCTTACAGCGCGGCTGCAACTGCAGCTCTGACTTCCTTCATATCGTCTGTCGGCTCGAATCTGGCAATGACCCTGCCTTCCCGGTCGATCAGGAACTTCGTGAAGTTCCAGCCGATGTAGGTCTTCTCGCCGTATTTCTTATTATTCATGGCGGCAAACTTGTTCAGCGCGGCGTTTTTTATGCCCTTGCCGAACCCTTCGAAGGGTTTTTCCGAGGCCAGCCACGCGAACAGCGGATCCGCCGTCTCACCGTTCACATCGATCTTTTTGAACTGCGGAAATTCCGTCCCGAATTTGATGGTGCAGAATTCGTGGATCTCATCGTCGCTGCCGGGGGCCTGATTCGCGAACTGGTTGCAGGGGAAATCCAGGATCTCAAGTCCCTGCTCCTTCATCTCCTTATACATCTCTTCCAGAGGCTCATAATGCGGGGTAAAACCGCAGCCGGTAGCCGTATTGACGATCAGCAGGACCTTGCCCTGATACTCTGACAGGCTGACATTGCTGCCCTGTCTGTCCTTTACCGTGAAATCATAAACGGTCTTCATTGTGCTGCTCCTTTCGTTCCTTTGTCTTTTCCGCCGCGCCCGCGGCCAGCAGTTCATACAGCAGAGAATAAAGCTGCTGCGCCTTTTCTCCCGGCAGGTCAATGCAGCCTGCCACCTTCCCCGGAATCTCTTTTGCCTTTTCCTGCAGCGACCTCCCGGCTTCCGTGAGGGTGATCACGACGACGCGCTCATCCTCCCCGCTCCGCTTTCTTTCGACGTATCCTGCCTGCTGCATCTTCTTCAGCAGAGGGGAGAGCGTCCCGTTATCCAGCATCAGCTTACTGCAGAGCTCTCCGACTGTGATCCCGTCCTTCTCCCACAATACCAGAAAAACAAGGTACTGGGTATACGTGAGCCCCAGCGGCTTCAGCCAGGGAGTATAGAGACTGATCACATTCCTGGATGCCGCATAAAGCGGAAAACACAGCTGATTGGCCAGCTTCATTGCCTCATGGTAATCGTATTCCATGGAAGTGTCTCCTTGTTATATTTGAAACAATTATATT
>ONST01000091.1 GCA_900320575.1 uncultured Eubacteriales bacterium | reverse complement strand
TCCGTTACACGGTCTCGCGGACGCCGGGGGCTCCCTCGAAGAAGAGCGCCAGCGCTCCGGGGCCCACGTGGGAGCCGGTGACCGGTTCGTACTGGACCGTCAGGATCTCTTTGGGCGGATGATTCTTCCGGAGCAGTTCCGCCAGATAGGCGGCGTCCTCCCGGCAGCCGGCCTGAGCGATGCCGATGATCTGCTCCATCGGGCGGACCACCAGCTGGTCGTATCTGGCGGCAATGGCCTCGATGGTCTTCCTGCGGCTGCGGATCTTGCCGAAGGCGACGATCTTGCCCTCCGGATCGCCCTTGAGGAGCGGCTTGATCCGCAGGACCGTGCCGATGACGGCCGAGAGATTGGACAGTCTCCCGGTGCGGCGCAGATGCATGAGGTCGTCCACGGTGAAGACCTGGAACATATTGATGATATGCTCCCTGAGCTGCGCGAGCGTGTCGCTGAGAGAGAGCCCGCTGTCGCGGCAGAGCGCGGCCCGAAGGACGATCAGGCCCTCGCCGAGGGAGGCCCCCAGCGTATCCAGAACCTCGATCCTGCGGGAGGGGTATTTTTTACGCATGGCTTCCGCGGCGAGGCGGGAGGAGTTGTAGGAGCCGCTGATCCCGGAGGACATGCCCACATAGAGCACGTCTTTTCCCTCCGAAAGGGGCTTCTCGAAAAAATCCTCATATTCCTGCGGGGATACTAAAGAGGTGTTGACCACAAGGCCTTCCCGGATCTGCTGGTAGAAGGACTCCGCGTCGAAGGATTCGGAGTCGACGCAGGTAAAACCCTCTCCATTTACGTAATAGTGGAACGGGATCACGGACAGATCGTATTTTTTTACCAGTTCACCCGGCAGATTGGCCGAGGAATCCGTCATGACTGCAAAGGACATGGTTTTCAACTCCGCATAATAAAGTATTTAATACGCTGTTACTATTTTGATTATATCGTGTCCCGGTTTGATTGTAAAGAAAAAAGCGCCGGAAAAACGGCGAATCCTACAGGCTCCGGTCTGAGGCGAAGAGCACACAGTTCTGCCGTTCCCAGGGACTTAAGGTGTCGTCGCAGGGGACGAGCAGGGTGTAGCGGAATACCTTCTGCAGGGCGCGGATCTCGCGGTTCACCCGGAGCGCGAACGGCCCTTTTGACGCGGTCACTATATTCGCGGCATAGACGCCTCCCTCCCGTAGCGCGCTGCGGATGAGAGCGGCTCCCTTTGCACCCTTTAGGGCCGGGAGCGGGACATCTCCGCTGTAGGCGTCGTTGAGGATGACGTCAAAGGCGGCTGTCCGTTCGGCGAGGACCGTTTCCCCGCCCTCGTTGTGGATGATCAGGCGGCCGCTTTCCAGCGGACGGTCTGTTTCCAGCAGCTCATCCAGATAGAAAAAGCGCTTCGCAAGGCCGATGATCTCCGCGCTTTTTTCCGCGACTTCAAGGATCCCCTCCCGGTAGCGGATGAAATATTTGGGAAATGCGAAGCCGCCGCCTCCGATGAGCAGCGTGCGCTCCGCGCCGGGATGGATCCGGTAGGCCATCAGGAATTCCTCCATATAACGGAAGAGGCGGTCACAGTGCGCCCCGTATTCCGTGTAGGAGGCGGACTGCAGGGCGCCGTCCACCAGGAGCTGGCGCTCCCGCCGGCCTTCGTTCCAGCGCTCCACGACCTCCACCGGTCCGTCGGGGCTGTTTTGGCGGTATAAGATGACCCGTTCCTCCATAGAGAACCTTCCTTTACATGCTCTTTTTTGTGCAGCCGGCAATACGGAAAGCGGGCTGTTCCCGGTCCGGGGCGCAGCCTTCCGCGCTTATAGCGCCGGCATCCTAATCATCATACCGCAAATGTGCCGTTCCCGCCACGCAAACTTCCGCCTGTGGGGATGCACGGTAAACCTGCGTTAAGGAAAGTTTATAGATTCTTATAACAATAATCTCCGTAAAGTGTGTTATACTTAGTTCCAGTCAGAGACAAGACAGACCAGACGGAAGTCTGAATGCTTAAAGATGGAGGAAAAACACATGAAGATTTGTCCGAAATGCGGAGCGTCATCCGATGATTCCATGAAGTTCTGCGGGACCTGCGGGGCCGCCCTTCCGATGGCGGATCTCTTTGATATCGGAGCAGAGCCTGCGGGCCCTGTGCCTCCGGCAGAGAACAGCCCCTTTGAATATCAGGCGCCGGATTACGGATCGGCTGCCGGTACTTCCGGTGGGGATGCAGCGCAGAGCTTCGGACAGGAAACCGGCGGATACCAGGGCGGCGGTTACGATGCCAACGGGGAGCCCGTATACGGCAGCCAGCAGGGGAATTTCGGCGGCTCAGTCTATCAGAATCCGAACCCGGGACCCCAGAGCGGCGGACAGGCCGGCGCGGGCGGTTACGGCAATTACTACAATATCAACGTCTACAACACGCCGCGCGGGAATGCGGCCGGGATCCAGACCCGCAGCATCGGTCTTGCGGTGTTCTTCTCCATCATTACCTGCGGCATCTACATGTATTACTGGATGTACAAGATCGACCAGGAGATGAACCAGCTCCGCGGAGAGGTCCCGAACCCGGGCAGCGGCATGGTGGTGCTCTTTTCGATCATTTCCTGCGGGATCTACGGCTGCTACTGGCACTACAAGATGGGCGAGAAGATCGACGAGCTGAAGGGCACGCCCGGAAGCTCCAGCACCCTTTATCTCATCCTCTCCATCCTCAAGTATGTGGTGGGCAGCTGGACCGAGCTCATCAACCTGGGCATGCAGCAGGATGTGATCAACAAGGTGGTGGAAGGCACGCTCTGATGCGGGTAAAGAAGCTTTTGAGAAATGCGGGACTCCTTGCGGCAGCGGGAGTCCTTTATTTGATCTGGATGCGCACGGTGGGGATCGGGATCCCCTGTCCGTTCCGGCTGATGACAGGCTGGAAGTGCCCGGGCTGCGGCGTGACGCACATGCTGACGGCCTTCTCCCGCCTGGATCTGGGGGCGGCGCGGGAAGCGAACGCCTTTTTATTTTACACTTCGCCGGTCATTCTCTTCGAGATCCTCCTCGCGGCGTATCTCTATCTGAAAAATAAAAAAATGCCCCGCTGGAACGAGGCATTTCTTGCGGTCTTCTGTATCCTTCTGCTTGCGTTCGGCGTGTACCGGAACTTTGCCGGCTGCTGAAGGCTATTCCGCGGTGCGGTAGATGCGGAAGCGGCCGTCCGCGGAAGTGAAGACCAGAGGATAGACGGAGGCGATCACGTCCTCCCGGCAGGGCACGTCGGAGATGGTCATTCCTTCTTCGTAAACGATACAGGAGATTCCTTCTTCTGTCACCAGGGCATCGAGGAGCTCCGGATCGTCCGTGGTGTACATGGCAAGGGCGCGCTCTCCGCGGAGGGCGGTGTCGTAGCCGGCGGACCACGCGTAGTAGGGCCAGCCGCAGTACATCATCCGCCCGGAGAGAGTCACCTCGTTGACCGTGTATTCGCCGGTGAGGAGCAGCTCGTGGGGCCCCGTCTCCTCCGCAAGATAGGCGGTGGTGTCGGAAGACAGATCCGTCTCCGTGTGCCGCCAGGCGGCATTTCCGCGGAGGATCATCGCAAAATCATAGAGGCCCGTGGCGGTGAGCAGCACAAGGAGCACACCTGCCGCGGCGATCCGAAGACCGTAAGGGAGCGCCCTGCGGTCTTTTGTCTTTTCTGTCCGCGGCACCTTACCGCCAAGGAGCCCGCTCAGGATCTTTCCCCAGAAAAGCCCCAGATACGCGCAGGAGATCATGATATACTTGTGATTGACGGTCACGTCCGGCGTCAGTGACGCGGTGAAGGCGAAGAGGAGCGGAAGGAGGAAGGCGAAGATGAGGACGTGCTCTAAGCGGGCGCGCTTCCGGATGAACAGAAGGAGGCCGAAGACCGTCAGGCCGGTGATGGCCGCAAGATACAGCAGAACGCCTGCAAGAGACCGGTCTTCGCTGATGAAGCCGAAGTAAAAGGCCGGCGAGACCGCGCTTCCGCGGATAAAGAGCTTCGTCTGGACAAAGGAGAGGAGCACCGTAAGAACCGCGGTCACCAGATAATCGAGCTTTCCGGAGGAGAACATCGCCATCCCGAAGAGGATGAGGAGGGTACCGATCACCACGGCTCCGTTCCAGAAGGAGAGTGCGCCCAGAAAGAGCCCCAGAAGGCAGGCGGAGCGGAGATCGGAAAGCCGCCAGAAGGAGGGCTTTGCGAACGCGTCCCGGAAAAAGGCCGGGCCTTTGCCGGCGGCGGAAACGCCCGCCTCAAGGAGCGGCAGGAAGCAGCGGATCACGAAGGCGCCGATGAGAAGGGCGAACCCTAAGTGCCGCTGGTTGAGGTAGACGTTGTAGTTCCAAAGGCCCCAGTTCTCGTTGGGCGTGTAGCCGATGAAGGAGGTATTTTCCGCAAGGAGGGTCCCGAGCTCTCCGCTTGCGAGCCCCTCATAGAGAAAACGGAAGAAGGCGGTACCGCTGCGGAAGAAAAAGAGGACTACGGCGGCGGCGCCGGGAAGCAGGCGGCCGTACAGGCGGACGCCGAGCTGGGAGAGCAGGATCAGAAAGCCCAAAAGACCCAGGATCGAGGGCACGTTGAAGGCGAGATCGAGGCGGAAGCCCAGATATTCGAGATTGCCGCACAGGAACTGGAAGAGAAAATGATATTTCACGTCCTCTCCGCCGAAGTGCGGGTACTGCGTCGGATAGTTGGCGCCGAGCGAGAAGGAGCGGATCATCGCCGTGTGGGGAGAGTAATCGCTGAACACCGTGTAGCCCATGCAGACCGCCCCGTCCTTTACCCGGAAGACGTAGAACATCGTAAAGGTGAGAAAGAGGAGCAGCGCGCCGTAAAGAAGCGCTTCCTTCCGGAAACGGCGGGGATCGGAGATCAGTCCGTTCTTCGGAAGCTTGCCGCGGAGAGCAGGAAATGCAAGCAGCGCTGCGGCCGGAAGGACCACGGCGTTCGCCGGAAGAAGCGGCTGCGGGATCTTGAGGACCGCATGGAAGAAAAAGGCCAGCAGATAGACTGCCCAGGTCACAAGGACCGTGCCGCATCCGAACGAGGCCGCCAGCTCCGTCCAGAACCGGTTTTCTCCCGGGGAGGTGCGGAAACGGCGGAATACGGGCAGAAGGACCGCCCGTCCCGCAAGGGATGCGATGACCAGATAGAGCGCTGCGAACAATGGTTTTCCTCCGTTTTTTGGATCTGTCGTGATGCGGGAATTGCAATTTTCCCGTTCTTTTATGATAATAGGAGCGGAGAGGATGGTCAACGGATTTTTCCGGTACGCCAAAAGAGACCGCCTCTTCGGAAGGAGAAGAAACATGCGGGAAGATCCCACGATACGCAGCCGGAAGGGCGGAAGAGCCGCAAAGGCCGTCCTCCGGATCCTGCTGGTACTTTTGAATCTGCTCATTACCGCGGTGGCGGCGGAGTCCACAGCCCCCGGCGACGGCGCCTTTTACGGGATGCTGGCGCTCTTTGTGCTGGCATGCGTGTGCACCGCCTTCGTCCGGCCGGTGAAGGAGACGGCGGCCTTTGCCCTGGCGGTCATCGTGTTCTACGATCTGATCGTGATCTCCTATCAGACCGCGGTCCGCGCGCTGATGCCGGAGACGCTGGATCTGCTGGGAAATGAATACCCCTACGCGCTGTACTCCGGCTGGCGGTCGGTCGGGCTCTTTCTGGGACTGTCCGCACTGCTCTCCCTGCTCGTTTTCCGGCTGAAAAAGAAACGCAGGGGCAGGACGGAGCGGTGGCTTGGGCCTCTTCTTCTGGTCAATGCGGCCGTGTTCGCCGTGTCGCTGCTCCTCTGATCGGGCAGCGAAGGGGTGCGGACGCGCTCAGAAGGACAGATACGGAATGATCCGCCGCCGAGAATGAGAAAGGACGCTGAATATGGAACGAAAGGGACATCTGCACCGCACCGGCCGCCGCCTTGCGTATTCCGGGGCCGTGCTCGATTTTTACAGGGACCGGATGGTACTGCCGGACGGAAAGGAAGAGGAGTGGGACTTCCTTTCCCACAAAAAGGGCGGGGGCGCGTGCGCCGTTCCGGTGCTTCCCGACGGGCGGATCCTGCTGATCCGGCAGCTGCGGCCGGTCATTGACCGTAAGACCTGGGAACTGCCGGCGGGAGCGCGGGACCATCAGGAGGATCCGTCGGTCACGGCGGCCCGGGAGCTCTTTGAGGAGACCGGTTACCGGGCGGGGCGGATCACGCCGCTTCTTGTGCTGAAGACCGCTCCCGCCTGGTGCGACGAGGAGACACACGTCTATCTCGCGGAAGATCTCACGCGGGAGGGAGATCAGTGCCTCGACGAGGCGGAGGAGATCGACATGGCGGCCTTTCCGCTTCCGGAGCTGCTTGCGCGGATCCGGTCGGGGGAGCTTCAGGACGCGAAGACCGTGGCTGGGATCCTCATGTATGCGCAGGTGCGGTCCGCGGAAACGTAAGAAGGACCGTGCGCTCCCGCTGGATCTGCGGGAGATCCCTGAAGAAGCAGTGCCGCTGCCCGAAAGCAGCGGCATTTTCCGTAACAAAAAAGCAGCTCCCTGTGTGCGATACTGGATCTGTAAAGGAGCCGGTACCGGGATCGCTCCCGGAGAGGCGGAAGGAAGACCGCAGAAGGAGCCGCCGCGAAAGAAGGAGGAGCGGTCATGCGCGGCGGAAATACGAAACGGAAAGGGGGCAATTTACGAAAAACAGCGGAATCATGGGAATGGATACTTGCGCTTTTGCGGTCTTTCTGTGTATACTTGATATAGTGTGCGGCATATGGTGCGCACACAGTGATAATCCCATAAGGATCTATTCAGGGAGGAAAAAAGAATGAAGAGAAGAATTGCAGCAATCGCAACAGCGGCTGCCATGGCTGTCAGCCTTCTGGCGGGCTGCGGCGGCACCGCAAAGGAAGCGGCTTCTTCTGCGGCTCCGGCAGCGGAGAGCACCGCAGCGGCAAGCACCGCTTCGGAAGTCGGAGCAGCGGAGAAGGACGCGTCCGTCCCGCCGGCAGCGACTTCCAATATGGCCAGCGGAAATGAATTTGTGGCCGCGCCTCTGGCTCTGCCGACCGGCGGCTTCCTGCCTCCGATCACTCCGGCGGAGACCGAGGAGAAGGACGGCGAGGAGATCGCCAGCATGGACCGCTCGATGCGCGCCTATACGCCCAGCGCGGATTCCCTTATCAAGAACAACGCGGAGAGCTTCTTCTATTATGAGCAGCTGAACTCCGAGCAGCAGGCGATCTACGACGCCATGATGATGGTCTGCGAGAACCCGGCGGATCCGGAGAACTTCGGCTATTACGAGTGCCCGGACAACCCCAAGGAAGGGGACTTCCTCACCAATTACTACACCGCATGGTATGCCATGACTCTGGATCATCCGGAGCTCTTCTGGCTGTACATGACCAGCGAGAACGACATGATCCCGTATTCGGAGTGCGTCGAAGTGAACGGCGTCTATCCGGTCTATTTCGCGCTGGATCATCCGTTCGCGGAGTATGAGCAGCAGATGACCGCCTTCAACAACGCGGCGGACGCGTTCCTTTCCAGCATCAACACCAGCGGCTCCCAGGTGGAAGTGGCCCAGGCCATCCACGACAAGCTCGACGACATGATCACCTACGACGACGAAGTCGCCGCCAATGAAAACTACGGCCAGGATCTGGCGCACACCGCGTACGGCGCCCTGGTCACGAACAGCCGCGGCATGGCCAATACCGCTGTCTGCGACGGCTATTCTCTGGCCTTCGTATATCTGTGCCAGCAGTGCGGCATCGACGCGATGCTGATCGGCGGCATGGCCGGAAGCGATCCCAGCGCCCTCGGCGGACATGCCTGGAGCCTGGCGAACCTTGACGGCAAGTGGTACGAAGTGGACGCCTGCTGGGACGACGCCGGCGCTTGGGTGAACGTGCTCAACGACGCCCTTTCTTCCGGACAGATCAACCAGTACACTTATGATCAGTACATGGAAGGCGTCAATGATCCGACCTACGGCTTCAAGCTCGGCCACTATATGTACGGTATCTCCACTGCCCAGATCTCCAAGTACGTGGCCGACGAGAGCTGCTTCTTCACCACGAAGGACGGCAACACCTTCTCACTCATCAGCGACAGCATGCGGAACCGCTTCGACAACGCGGCGGATTACGGCGTGCAGGGCGCGGTCATCGGCATGGCTCCGCAGGCCGTGGACTCACTCGGAAACTGAAGACAGAGATTTTGACGGAAGAAGTGCGGAACTCCCGCACTTCTTCTTTTTCAGGAAGACAGCGGCATTTTCCGCTGTTTTTCTGTTTTTTTACAAAATTTCACGGAAATATTGTGTATAATCATAAAAGAGACTATCGAACCCCGCCAGAACCGTTCCCCGAGGAGACAGACCATGATGAAGCGAGCACAGAAAGCGTTTCTTTCCATCCTTCTTTCGGCGGCCCTTCTTGCCGGCTGCGCCTCCGGGGCGGAGTCAGGAGCTTCTCAGCCGGAGGAAAGCTCCGCGGAAGCTTCCGAAGGGCTTTTCGACGGAGAGGAAGAGGGCGGGGAAGACGGAGCGGACACCGGCATTCCGGGTGTCGGGTCCGAAGAGAACACAGAAGAAACGCAGCCGGGCCTCCCGGAGGAACAGAAGGAGCGGGAGTGGACGGAAGAGGATTATTCCCGCGCCATGGCAAAGCGGAACCAGGAGTACGACGCCGCGAACACCGTGATCACCTCAGAGGAGGGGATCTCTCCGGCGGATCCGAAGGAGTATACCCTGCTCATCTATATGGTGGGATCGGACCTCGAGAGCAGGGGCGGCAAGGGCTCCAGAGACATGAAGGAGATCGAGGAGGCCGGCATCGACTACTCCCGGACGAACGTCGTGATCTATACCGGTGGAACCCGGAAGTGGACCGCGGATATTCCCTGCGACACGAACTGCGTCGTGGACATGAGCCGGGAAGCGGGGCAGCGCGTCACGGCGCGCACGCCGGCCAACGCGGACATGGGTGCGCCGGAGACGCTGACCGCTTTTTTGAATTACGCGGACGAGTACTACCCGGCGGAGCACACGTCCCTCATTTTCTGGGATCACGGCGGCGGTCCGCTGGACGGCTACGGGGTCGACGAGCTCTTCAACGCGGATTCTCTGCTGTCCGGAGAAATGGACCGGGCGCTGGCTGCGTCGGCATTTTCCAAGAAAAAGCTGGATTTCGTGGGCTTCGACGCCTG
>ONST01000094.1 GCA_900320575.1 uncultured Eubacteriales bacterium | reverse complement strand
GCCGGAGCCGCTTCAGAGGCCGGAGCCGCTTCAGAAGCCGGAGCCGCCTCGGAGGCCGGAGCTGCTTCGGAGGCCGGAGCCGCAGATCCCTGGCTGCTGCTTCCGCAGGCTGCCATCGGAACGACCATCGCCGCTGCAAGCGCAAGACTCATGATTGCTTTTGCACGATTCTTCATTTCTTTTCCTCCCTTGGAATTGTTAAATAATAGAATACAACCTTATATAGTAACTTTGCAGTTGCTAACACTTTAAAATGCGCTCATCCGATTGTCCGGACGCTCTCTCCTTCCAGGATCTGTCCCTCCACGAGGATCTGCTCCGGAATACAGCTCTTCTTCCGCTCGATGGATTCCACGAGCTTTTTGCCGGAGAGCCGGCCGATCTCCTCCGCATCCTGGTAGTAGGTCACCAGCTTCGGGCGGAGGATCCGGCTCAGGTTGATGCCGTCGTAGCCGGTCACGCTGATATCGTCGGGAACGCGGAGGCCGAATTCCTCGAACACGCTGATCCCTCCGAGATATCCGAAATCGTCGGGGAACATGATCGCTGTCGGCGGATCCTCCAGCCGCAGCAGCCGGCTCGCGGCAGCGGAACAGGCTTTCGCGTCGTGATAGCGCGCTTCCTGAATATAATCCTCCGGAACCTCGACGCCGTATTCGCCGAGTGCCCGGTAGAATCCGACCAGCCGTTTCTTGGTCACGGAAGTCTGCTCTCCGTGAATAAAGGCGATCTTCCGGTGTCCCCGATCCAGCAGGTACTTCGTCAGCCGGTAGTTGCCCTCTACATTGTCGGAGAGGACGCTGCTGTGGTTGTCAAAGGTGAAATCGATCGTCACCGTCGGGATCTCGCTCTCGATCAGGTCCCGGACCTCCGGGCGGGTAAAATCAGCGCTGGCAACGAGCACGCCGTCGCACTTGCGGTACCGGCAGTGGTCAACGAAGGAGCTTCCGCCGATCCGGGGACTGATAAATGTGATGTCGTAACCCATCTCCTCCACCACGTCCTTGGCGCTGTTCAGGATCACCGAGAAATACTCGTGAGCCAGACCGCTCATCGTGGGATCCTCAAAAAGGACTCCGATATTATGCGAAGAATTGGTCTTCAGCTGTCTGGCGGCGGGATTCGGCAGATAATTCATCTCGGCTGCAACGGAGCGGATCATCTCCGCGGTCTCCTTGCCGATATCGCCGTACCCGTTCAGGGCCTTGCTGACGGTCGCCTTGGATACTCCGCACTGCCGGGCAATATCCTTCAGGGTTACCATCCGCACACCTCCCTCGCAATTGAAATGCAGTTTTTCCTGCATTTCCGCGGTTTTTTGTTTGCTAAACCGTTTTCGTGATTCCATTCTAAATCGGTTTCGTGCCCCTGTCAATTGGTAGTTCGTGCCAAGAATCGGGCGGGAATTTTGTGCAGATTTGACAATTATCTGAAATCTGTTTCGTTTTTTATTTACAAACAGCCTGTTTTGCCCCTATAATTGGTTAACCAACTGCGAAATCGATATCGTATTTCGCGTATACAGCTGAAATTCACGAAACCGGATGGGTTCCATCCGGATGCCAGGGAGGGTACGGCATGAAATTCGGATATTTTGACGATCAGAACAGGGAATATGTGATTACGGAGCCCCGCACTCCTCTCCCCTGGATCAATTACCTGGGATCCCGGGACTTTTTCAGTCTGATCTCCAATACCGCAGGCGGATATTCCTTTTATAAAGACGCGAAGCTGCTCCGCCTGACGCGCTACCGCTACAACAACTGCCCGTCCGATACCGGCGGCCGTTATTACTATATAAAGGATAACGGGACCGTCTGGAACCCCGGCTGGCAGCCTGTGAAGACAGAACTGGACGCCTATTCCTGCCGGCACGGACTCGGATATACGGTCATTTCCGGAAAGAAGAACGGCCTTGCCGCGTCTCTCACCGCCTTTGTCCCGGTAGAGGACGCCTGTGAGATCGACCGCCTGGTCCTGACGAACGAGAGCGCATATCCCAAACAGGTCGATCTCTTCTCCTGCGTGGAATTCTGCCTCTGGAACGCGATGGACGACATGAGCAACTTCCAGCGGAACTTTTCGACCGGAGAGGTCGAGGTGGAAGGCAGCGTCATCTACCATAAGACCGAATACCGCGAGCGCAGGAATCACTATGCCGTTTTCGCGGTCAACCAAAAGATCGAGGGCTTCGACACGGCAAGAGACGCCTTTACCGGCGCCTACCGCGGTTTCGGAGATCCCGAGGCCGTCTTTGAAGGTCAGAGCCGGAACAGCATCGCCCACGGCTGGGCTCCCGTCGGCAGCCATCATCTGAAGGCAGAGCTTATGCCCGGTGAGTCCAGGAGCTTCATCTTTGTGCTGGGCTACTGCGAGAATCCGCGGGAAGAAAAGTTCAGCGCGCCCGGCGTAGTCAACAAGGCTCCCGCAGAGCGTCTGCTCGCGAAATACCGCACGGATGAACAGGTGGACGAGGCTCTTGGGAAGCTGCGCTCCTACTGGGAGAAGCTTCTTTCCGCCTTCACCGTGGAGACCTCCGACGAAAAGCTGGACCGCCTGGTCAATGTCTGGAACCAGTACCAGTGTATGGTCACCTTCAACATGAGCCGCAGCGCCAGCTACTATGAGAGCGGTCTGGGGCGCGGCATGGGGTTCCGGGATTCCTGCCAGGATCTGCTGGGCTTTGTCCACCTGATCCCGGAGCGCGCGCGGGAGCGGATCCTCGATATCGCAAACACCCAGTTCGAGGACGGCAGCACCTATCACCAGTATCAGCCGCTGACCAAGAAGGGCAACGCCGACATCGGCGGCGGCTTTAACGACGATCCGCTGTGGCTGATCGCCGGCACCTGCGCCTATCTCCGCGAGACCGGGGATTACTCCATTCTGGACGAGCCCTGTGCCTTCGACAGCGACTTTTCAAAAGCCCTGCCGCTTATGGAGCACCTCCGCAGAAGCTTCGGCTTCACGGCCTCCCATCTCGGGCCGCATGCGCTGCCGCTCATCGGACGGGCGGACTGGAACGACTGCCTGAATCTCAACTGCTTCTCGGAAGAACCGGGCGAGAGCTTCCAGACCTTCGGCCCCAGCGAGGGACCGGTGGCGGAATCCGTCTTCATCGCCGGCATGTTCGTCAAATACGGCCGGGAATACGCGGAGCTCTGCCGCACGCTGGGATATACGGAAGAGGCGGACGATGTGCTGCAGAAGGTATCTGCCATGGAAGAGGCGGTAAATGACGCCGGCTGGGACGGAAAATGGTTCGTCCGCGCCTATGACGCCTTCTCGAATCCCGTCGGAAGCCGCGTAAATGAAGAGGGCCAGATCTATATCGAGCCCCAGGGAATGTGCGTCATGGCCGGGATCGGCCTTGACAGCGGAAAAGCGGAGCAGGCGCTTCAAAGCGTAGAAGAACGTCTGGATACCGAATACGGCATCATGCTCCTGCAGCCCGCCTACACCCGCTATCACACAGAGCTCGGGGAGATCTCCTCGTATCCGCCGGGGTACAAGGAGAACGCAGGCATTTTCTGCCACAACAACCCCTGGATCGCCTGTGCAGAGACCATGCTCGGGCACGGGGACCGCGCCTTCGAGGTGTTCCGGCGGACCTGCCCGGTCTATCTCGAAGAGATCAGTGAGATCCACCGCACCGAGCCCTACGCCTACTGCCAGATGGTCGCCGGCCGCGACGCCGCCTCCTTCGGAGAAGGCAAGAACAGCTGGCTCACCGGCACGGCCGCCTGGACCTTCACCGCGATCAGTCAGTACATTCTCGGCATCCGTCCGGAGCTTGCGGGCCTCCGCATCGATCCCTGCATTCCGAAAGCGCTCGAAGGCTTTACGGTGAACCGCACTTTCCGCGGCGTCCGCTGTGAGATCCATGTGGACAACCGCGCCGGCGTCGAAAAGGGCGTCGCACGCATGACGGTCGACGGCAGGGAAGCAGCGGGGAATCTCCTGATCCTTCCCGAGGGAACGAAAAGCTGCCATGTCGAGGTCATCATGGGATGATATTCCCTGAAAGCGGCGGAGGGGCCGGACATAAGTCCCGTCCCTCCCTTCCGATCATACACAAAGAACGCCTGCCGTGCGGCAGGCGTTCTTTGTGTATGGTCATTTGGCGGTCCTATCCGTTCATTTTTTCGAGAAATACCGGCAGCGCGTTGTAGAGATACCGGGTCTCCGCCGTATAATTGTGGCGCTCGCGGTCCGCGATCCGGAAAAAGAGATTGCCGGGACCGTAATTTTCCGTATACCGGAAGAATTCCGGATACTGCTTGAGCGCCTGGATCTGGGTCGTCATGGTATGCCGGCCCGAATCGTGGTCGCCGGTGATCGCGTAGACGAAATAGTCGTCCGCGCTGTAGCCGGAGGCGGCAATGGACTGCACGAGGAATTCCGCCGACCACGCCGGCGTCATCTGCTCCAGCTCCGGGACCGTCGTATCATCTCCCCAGTAGAGCGAACCGCTCATGGGCATAAAATACCGGAAATAGTCCAGAGATTCCCCCAGCGCGTACCAGGAAGCGGTAGCGCCCATCGAGAACCCGGCAAACACCCGGTGATCCCGGGAAGCCGTAAGACCCTCCGGATCCGTGCTTTCCGCGTAGGTGTGATACGTGCTCTCCACCGCCGGGATCAGGTCATTCCGCACCTCGGGAATGAACTGCCGGACGAGTTCCCCCTCTTCCGTCCGCGGCGCGTCGTCCGTATTCCACGGATAATAGGTCGCCGCCACGACAATGACGGGATCCATATCGCCCCGGTCGATCAGATTGTCCAGCAGGCAGCGCACTGCCCGCGGCTCGTCCTCTGTCCCGTCTCCCAGCACCCATTTTGCGGAGCCTCCGGCGCCGTGAAGCAGGTAGATCACATTGTATTTTGTCTTCTTATCCTTCTTCCGGTAGCCGTAGGGCACGTAGACATAGGCATATTTGTCCATGGTC
>ONST01000037.1 GCA_900320575.1 uncultured Eubacteriales bacterium | reverse complement strand
GGAAGCCGGCCGCCGAAGCCGGGAAGGAAAAAGAGAAACGGGACGACGGTCACGCTCCTCATCGTGATGGGGGTGCTGGCGGCGGCGCTGCTCCTTGTGATCCTCATCGGCCTCAGCCCGAAGCAGCGGGCCGGCCGCAGGGTGCATCTCGGGGATGCCTGCTTTGAGGAAATGGATTACGATGAGGCGATCCTGTATTTCCGGGATGCCGCGAAGATCGATCCCAATAACGCGGAGATCCGGGTGAAGCTGGGCCTCGCCTACGAGGGCAGGGCACAGGAGGAGACGGATCCCGACCGGAAGCGATCGAACTGGAAGAAGGCCAGGGACGCCTACCGGGAAGCCCTGGACATCGATCCGAAGAACCGGAAGGCGGAAGAGGGGCTTGCGCGCGTGGAGCGCCTCCTTGATCCTCCTTCTCCGACGCCCACACCGCGTCCGGCGGTGCGCAGACCGTCCGGCGGAGGCAGCGGAAAGAGCGGAGGCTCTGCCGCGCAGGTGATCCCGACCAGGGCTCCGGCATCGACCGCGGCCCCCACGAAGGCGCCGACTCCGACCGCGAAGCCCTCGGGAACGCCGACGCCAACGCCGACACCCACCCCGACGCCTTCTATTACGCCGACGCTGACGCCTTCTCCGACGCCCGAGCCGGAGCTTGCGGCCTGGAAGGAAGCTTATATCGATTATCTGGAGAATCTCAACGGAGGATCCCAGTACAGCGCCCTCCGCTTCGATCTCATCGACGCGGACGGAGACGAGGTCCCGGAGCTCTTCGTGGAGACCTATCAGACCGCCGGCGGCGCCCAGGTCGTGACCTGGAACGGCGGCAGCGGCGTCAATGAATGCTATCTCGGCACGGAGGGCGTGTCCTATATCAAGGGAAAAGGACGGATCCTGAATTCCGGCGGCCGCATGGGCGGCTACTGGGACGAGATCTACGAGCTGGAGGGGCGGGAGTTCACCCGCACGCATTCCGGCAGCTATTTTTCCAATGACAGCTCCGATCCGGACGACTGGGATTATACCTGGGACGGGGAAGATACCTCAGCCGAAGGGTACGCGGATATGAAGGAGTACTATTTCCTGGCGGACGGCTATGGAGACGAGCTCAGCGCCTCCGTGCCGAAACCCTCGGACACGGCTTCGGCGATGATCGAACGGGTCCGCAATTACTGACGGAGGATGAGAATGCGGAGATCAGGCAGCAGCGCGCTCCCGGTACTCGGGATCCTGGCAGGGCTTCTGGCCCTGGTGTGCGCCGGCCTGTTCGGCTTTCTGCATCTTCCCGCGCAGCGGTACCTAAGGTGCATCTACCTCGGGCAGAAGTATCTGGGAGACCTGGATTATGAGCAGGCGGTGCTTTCCTTTCAGGACGCGGTGACCATCGACCCGAAGCGGGCGGACGGCTATCTGCTTCTGGGAAATGCCTACGCCGGGCAGGCTGCCGGCATGGAGGCCAATTCCGACGGGCGCTGGAAGCTGCTGAGCGAGGCCTCGGACAGCTACCAGAACGCGGTCCGGCAGGAGCCCTACCGGGCGGATGCCTGCTACAATCTCGGCACCGTCTATCTCGCTCAGGGCCGGGACGCGGAGATCCGCGATCCGGAGCGGGCGGACTGGTATTATCAGCAGGCGGAGGACGTCCTTGCGCGCGCGGAGGATGCGCAGGGATCGGAAGATCTTCTTGAGGAGATCCGCGGCGCGCAGCGCCGGGCGAAGGAGCGCCGGGAAGCGCTCGCTCAGGAGAAAGAACCGGAGCCGGTCTCTTCCGGTTCGCCGGAGATGTGGGCGGCCTACAGCCAGATCCTGCAGCAGTGGCAGTCGGCCTACGGCGTGCTCTTATCAGGAGGGGACATCCGTCCCTATACGCAGGCGAAGGTGTTC
Organism: uncultured Eubacteriales bacterium; assembly: GCA_900320575.1. Lineage (GTDB taxonomy): Bacteria > Bacillota > Clostridia > Lachnospirales > Lachnospiraceae > Chordicoccus. The sequence continues at coordinate 4,185 of ONST01000037.1, read as the reverse complement.
GACGGGGGCGGATCGATCGAAGCAGGAGGAAGCCTTTTCTATCTTTCTCCCGGCGATTCGGCGAACGAAATGCGCTTTGTTCTCTGGGATATGAACGGGGACGGACAGGAGGAGCTGGCAGTGGGCCTTGTCTATCCTCAGGAGGACGGAACCATCAGCTTCGGTGCCTGTGACGTCTTCGCCTGGCTGGAAGAAGAGCAGGACTGGGTGAATCTGACTCCCGGGAACCGCTATCTTTCACTTCTGGAAGGCGGTTTTCTCGAGGCGATGACCGGTCACGGAAGCACAGAATGGGATTACTGGAGGTACGAGGGCGGCAGAGAGCTCGTCTGGACCGAAGGCTACATCCACTATTATGACGCGGAGCATCAGGCTGACAGCCGGAGCTGGCACCGTTTGAGCGGCTATGACGGCGGGGGAGATACCTGGATCCCCGATGCGGAGGCCGAAGCGGCCTTCGCTAAGTACAAGGATCTGACCATGACGCTGTATCCCGTGGAGGTCACGAACCTGACGGCCCTTGCGGAGGACAGGCGTGAGGACTTGGCCGGAGGAACGGATTATAAGAGTTCATGAGATGACAGGATGCGAAATACATAAGGTGATATGCATCTGTGCGAGGCGAAGTCCGAAGGACTCGGCCGCCGCAGGAGATAGAGGAAAAGGAGAGAAACGATGACGAAAGAGACGGTCCGCATCAGCGACTATGCCGGAGTAATCAACGAGGAGCTTCCGAAGGGAATTCTGATGAATACCATGGGAGACAAATTCAACTCGATGGTGATCGGCTGGGGACATCTGGGGATCCTCTGGGGAATTCCCACTTTTGCGGCCTACGTGCGGCAGAGCCGCTACACGAAGGAGCTGGTGGACGCCTCGGGCGAGTTCACGATCAGTGTGCCCTGCGGCGATCTGGATCCGATGGTGCGCCGGAAGATCTTTATGACCTGCGGCATGCGCTCCGGCCGGGATATTGACAAGGCTGAGGCGGCGGGCCTGACGCTTGCAGATCCTGAGGTCATTAAAACCCCGGGAATTCTCGAATACCCGCTGACTCTCGAGTGCCGGGTGCTGTACGCGCAGGACCAGGAGGTCCCGAAGATCCCGGAGGAGATCACGGCAAAGTATTATCCGGAAGAAAACGGGAAGGTCGATTATCACACCATGTACGTGGCGAAGATCGTGGCGGCCTATCTGATCAAGGAGTAAATGCATTTTCATGAGGCATGCGAACAGCATAAAAGTCCTGGTGACGGCGGCCCTTGTGCTCCTTATTGCGGCACTCGGTCTTGGGATCGCGGTGCTGGTGAAGAGACCGGGAAAGGAAGAACAGGCGGGATCTGCCGCGGAGAGCGTCTCCCTGCCGGCGTCTTCAGGGGAGACGGCCCCGGAAGAAGGTGCGGAGAGCACCGCGGAGACCGGGGAGGAGCCGGAGAACAGCGGGGAGACGGCCCCGGAGAGCGCCTCTTCCGGTGCGGAAGAGGCGTCTGAGAGCACAGCTGCGGAAGAGACGGAGAACCCGGAACGTCCGGAGGATCTGACCTTCCTCATCGATGAGGTGTCGGACGGGGATCTTTACTCTTACGACGACATGATGGAGGACCTCGCCTCCATGGCATATTATTTTCCGGATCGGATGACCCTCCGGACGCTGGGAGAGACCGCGGACGGGAGAGAGATCCCCGAGGCGGTGCTGGGCGACCCGGAGTCGGAGACCCATCTGATCTTCCAGTACACGATGCATGCCCGGGAATACATCAATTCCCTGCTGGCGATGCGCCAGCTCGAGGATTACCTGCTGCATTACGACGAGCCGGTGATCGGAGAGACCACTTACCGGGAACTGTTCGAAAAGGTCTGCTTTCACGTGATCCCGATGGATAATCCGGACGGGGTCATGATCAGCCAGGAGGGACCGGAGGCGATCCGCGACGAGGAGCTGCGGGACGGTCTGGAAGCGATCTTCGAATACGACGACGATCACGGCTATGTGAAAGGGTCGAGGGAGCAGTACTGGCGGCGCTGGAAGGCCAACGCCCGCGGCGTCGATGTGAACCGGAACTTCGATTCCGGGTGGGACAGCTATTCCGGCCACGGAGCGCCCTCCACGGAGCGCTACAAGGGCGAAGCCCCCGGATCGGAAGCGGAATCCCGGATCATACTGGCTCTCGAGAAAGAGTATCCGGTCGCGGCGTGCATTTCCTACCACTCGGCGGGAGGCACGGTCTACTGGGATTACGGCAGCTCGGGGGATATTTACGAAAAGGATAAGGAGCTGGTCAACATCGTGACCATGCTGACCGGTTATTCGGCCTCTTCGTCGGTGGTGACGTCGCAGGACGCGGCCGGCTGCAGCGACTATTTTGTGCTGGAGCTGGAAATACCGGCGGTGACGATCGAGACCGGTTCGGGAAGCTGTCCGCTTCCGGCAGGCGACCTGGAGGAGCTCTGGGAGGAGAACTGCCTGGTCTGGCCTTCGCTGGCCAACCGCTACGGGCGGGAGAACTGACGGACATCCGGCGGCGCTGCCAAAAGAGACGGAAATGAAAAACGGAAGGAGCGTGAAGACATGTTTTGTCCGAACTGCGGAAGCCAGGTCCCGGACGGGTCATCGGTCTGCCCGTCCTGCGGGGCGCAGATGAGCGATTATACCGGCGATGATACCATGGGATTGTGGCAGGAAGCGCCGGATGCCGGCTACAGCCGGGGCGGTTACGCGCAGAACGGCTACGGCCAGGGCGGGTACGGCCAGAATGGCTATGGCCAGGGCGGCTACGACCCGAACGGTTACGGCCAGAACGGTTACGATCCGAACGGCTACGGCCAGGGCGGCTACGGCCAGAACGGTTATGACCCGAACGGCTACGGCCAGAACGGTTACGATCCGAACGGGTACGATCCGAACGGTTACAGCCAGGGCGGATACGATGCGAACGGCTACGGCCAGGGAAGCTACAGCGGAGAGGAGATCTACGGCGGAGGCGGCGCGCCCGCTCCGAAGGAACCGAAGAGATCCTCCTTCAAGTATCTCGTGGCCGCGCTTCTGAGCCTGATCGGGATCCTTGCGATCGTACTGGTCGTGCTGGTCATGCGGGGCGCCGGAGAACCGAAGACGGATCCCGATTCCGGGCCGGAGAGCGTCTCCTCCGCAGAAGTCCGGCCGGAGCCGGAGAGCCTCGCCGAAAGCGCTGCTTCCGCAGCTGAGAGCGCGGCCTCGGAGATTACGATCGAGATCACCGCGACGCCGGCGCCGGAATCTGAGCCGGCGGCGGAGCCCGCGATCCCCACGCCGGAAGCCGAGACCATCTATATTGAGGATCCTGCGGATACCGGCGGGACCATCGCGGAATCTGTGGACGGCGTAGTCTATCTCGCGGACGTCTACGAATACCTGACACTGCGGACGGAGCCCAATACCAAGGCCACGCCCATCGCCCTGCTGCCGCCGTACCAGCAGATGTACATCATCGAGTACGCGGCCTCGCCCATGGTGAAGGTGCGGACCATTTCCGATCAGCCGCTGGTCGGTTATGTCAACCGGGATTACATTACGGCCGCCGGCAATTCCATGCAGCGGGCCGGAAAGAGCAAGCCGGAGGAGAAATCCTCCTCATCCGGCGGGACCATTTACTACGCGGACGTCTACGATTTCCTGACCCTGCGCTCGAAGGCCAGCACCAGTTCCTCGGCGCTCGCCTACATTCCGCCCTTCGGCGCGATGCAGTCCATCGAGAAGAGCGGGAAAATGATCAAGGTCGTGGTCCTGGAGACCGGCATGACCGGCTGGGTGAACGGCGACTACGTCGTGACTGATATTTCCAAATGCAAGCGGGCGGGCAAGTCCCAGACCAGCGGCTCGAGCAGCAACATCGGGGACATTTACGTCGTGGACGCCAACGAATGGATCACGCTCCGCGAGAGCCCCAGCACCAAGGGAAATGAGATCGAGAAGATCCCGACCGGGCATTTCGTGGTACTGCTCGAGAAGACGACGGACGACTTCTGGATGGTCCAGGCGGAGGACGGCAACATCGGCTACGTGATGTGCTCCTATCTCGACTGGTATTCCAGCTGAGAAGGATCTGTCAGACGGAAACGGTAACAGCGGGCTTCCCGCGCGGATCCCGGGAACAGAAGCTCCCGGAACGGCCGCAAGCGGAAGACCGTAAGATACATGCATAAGAG
>ONST01000128.1 GCA_900320575.1 uncultured Eubacteriales bacterium | reverse complement strand
GGAAAGGGCATAGCCGGATCGAATTCATAGGCGGAATGCGGGAAATCCGCGGAATAATTTGACGAAATCCGGATTCTATTGTAAGATAGAACAGTGAATGGTGCTGTCAAGGCAAAGCGTTGCAATATCAGCGCGTTAAACTGTCAGCGCACATGGAGAACAGGAAAGGGGAGAATTATGAAGAATTCAAAGATTACGAAAGTTCTGGCACTTGCGCTTACCGCGGTCCTCTCGGTCGGAATGCTCGCCGGCTGCGGCGGCGGAAGCAGCTCCTCCGGTCAGTCCGGCCAGGCCTCCGGCGGAAGCGGCGGCACCCTGACCATGGGCACCGGCGGCGAATCCGGCACCTACTACGCGTTCGGCGGCGTCCTTGCCAACTACATCGGACAGAAGACCGACGTCAAGATCAACGTGGTCTCCTCCGGCGGCTCCGCTGCCAACATCAGCGACATCTCCAATAAGACCGTCGAGCTGGCCACCGTCCAGTCCGACGTCATGACCTACGCCTTCAACGGCACCAACTCCTTCGCGGAGAGCGGAGCTGTCAAGGACTTCCGTGTTCTGGGCGGGCTCTACGCCGAGACCGTGCAGATCATCACCTGCGATCCGTCCATCACCTCCGTTGCGGACCTGAAGGGCAAAAACGTCTGTGTCGGCGACGTCGGTTCCGGTACTTACTACAACACCATCGACGTGCTCACCGCCTATGATATGACCATCGACGACATCAAACCGATCTATCAGTCCTTCGGCGACTCCGCCGAGAGCCTGAAGGACGGCAAGATCGACGCCGCCTTCCTGTGCGCAGGCGCACCGACCTACGCCGTTACGGATCTGGCCACCTCCAAGCCGGTCTATGTGGTCTCCATCGACGACGAGCATCTGAACAAGATCCTCGCCGACTGCCCGTGGTATTCCGCCCTGACGATCCCGGCCGGCACCTATGCCACCTTCAATGAGGACGCCACCACCATCACGGTCAAGGCGACCCTGATCTGCAGCGCGGATCTTCCGGAAGACACCGCCTACACCATCACCAAGACCATCTACGAGGGCAATACCGATATCGCGGCCCTTCACGCAAAGGGCGAAGAGCTCTCCACAGAGTTCGCGACCGAGGGCATCGCGGTTCCGTTCCACGCCGGAGCAGCCAAGTACTTCGCGGAAAAAGGACTTACGGTAGAATCCAACTGATCTGTGTACGGAAGATGCTGCCGCGCCTGCGGCAGCATTTTTTCTCAAATTTTTCGATTGTTCATGAAAGGGGGATGTTTTCGTGGCATCAAATAAAAAAGAATCCTCCGGATTTCCGGATGCGAATACTCCCGGGCAGGCTCCGGACCTTTCCGTAACGGACGCCCCGGCAGCAGAGGACAGCGCCGCGGCCGTCGAAGCCGTTATGAAAAAATATGACCGCGAGTCCAATACCCGCGAGTGGGAGGGCGTTCCGAAGCTGGTGGTATACGGTATTCTGGCCGCATTTTCCATCTTCGTCATCTACGTCACCCTGTTCGCGACCTGGCTGGATCTGATCCGCTATCCTTCCTTCGTCGGCTGCATCATCGTCATCGGCTACCTGATGTATCCGGCCAAAAAGGGTTCCCAGAAGCTCAATCACATTCCCTGGTACGATCTTATCATCATGATCCTGGGCGCGGGCGCCTTCTTCTATGTGGTGCTGAACGCCACGGATCTGACGGTCCGGATCGGTACCATGAACATCCGCTCCTATGAGATCGTCATCGGCATCTTCGGCATCATCGCCGTCATCGAGCTCTGCCGCCGCGCGGTCGGTATTCCGATCCTCTGCGTCGCCGGTTTCTTTATGATCTACGCGGTCTACTACTACGCGTTCGCGAAGAATCTCGGCCTGCCGCGGGCGATCACCCAGCTGACCATCGGTCTCTTCTACCGCACGACCGGCATCCTGACGACGCCGATCCAGGTCTGCGCGAAATTCATCGTGGTGTTCATTATCTTCGGCTCTTTTCTGGAGTGCACGGGCATCTCGGATTTCTTCATCCGCCTGGCCAACTGCTTCGCAGGCGCCGCTTCCGGCGGTCCCGCGAAGGTCGCGGTCATTTCCTCGGCTCTGTGCGGCATGGTCTCCGGTTCCTCCGTGGGAAATACGGTGACCACCGGCTCCGTCACGATCCCGATGATGAAGAAGACCGGCTATAAGCCGGAATTTGCCGGCGCGGTCGAAGCCGCGGCCTCCACGGGCGGACAGATCATGCCCCCGATCATGGGCGCCGCCGCCTTCCTGATGGCGGAGTACGTCGGCGTTCCCTACTCGAACATCATCGTCCGGGCGATCCTTCCGGCGGTCCTCTACTTCCTCGGAATCTTCATCTGCGTACACCTCGAGGCCCAGAAGCTGGGACTGAAGGGCATTCCCCGCGACCAGCTGCCGAAGCTGAAAGATCTCGTGAAGAAGCTCTACCTTCTGATCCCGCTGATCCTCCTGGTCTATCTGGTCTCCAGCGGACGGAATACCATGGCCTTTGCGGCTGCCATCTCCATCGTCGCAGCCATCGTGGTCTCCCTCTTCAACAAAGAAGCGCGGATGACCCCGCAGCTCTTTTTCCAGGCCCTGGCGAACGGCGCGAAGAGCTCCATCTCCGTCGCTTCCGCCTGCGGGATCGCCGGAATCATCGCGGGCTGCATTTCCATGACCGGACTGGCATCCCAGCTGATCACGGCCATCATCACCATCGCCAACGGCCAGAAGATCATCGCCCTGTTCTTCACGATGCTCTGCTGCATCGTCCTGGGAATGGGCGTACCCACGACCGCCAACTACTGCATCATGGCTTCCACCTGCGCCCCGATCCTGATCCAGATCGGCGTGCCCACGATCGCCGCCCACTTCTTCGTGTTCTACTTCGGCATCGTGGCGGACATCACCCCGCCGGTGGCCCTGGCCGCCTACGCGGGCTCGGCCATCGCGAAATCGAAGCCCATGAAAACGGCGCTGAACGCGACGAAGCTGGCCATCGCGGCCTTCGTCGTCCCCTACGTCTTCGCGCTCAATCCGGCCATGCTTCTGGTAGACACCAACGCCTTCGAGGTGGTGCAGGTCATCATTTCCTCGATCGCCGGCATCATCGCCATCGGCGCGGGGCTTGAGGGCTATCTGAAGGGAGACCTGGCATGGATCTTCCGCATCGTGATCATTGCGGCGGGACTTCTGCTGCTGGTCCCCGGAACGCTCACCGATGTTATCGGTATCGCCGTGGTCGCCGCGATCTTCGCCTTCCAGGCGCTGCGCGGCAAAAAGGTCCAGGCTGCGTAACACAGAACTACGTAAAAAAGCTCACCGGTTTCACGAGGAAGCCGGTGAGCTTTTTTCTTCTTAATTTGTTCTTACTCCGGGAAACAGACCTCGCCCTGGAGCCAGATGAGGCCCCGGAACCGGCGTCCCTCCTCGGGTTCGCCCTCCAGACGTTCCGCGTTGATCGAGACGTCCAGAGAGAAATCACAGACGTCCAGCTGCATCTGATAGATCCACTCTCCGGATCTCCGGTTCTGCACCAGATCGCAGGAGGTGATGGTGCCTGTCAGCGAATACTGGTCGCACTCCACGCCGTAGGGAATAAAGCAGGACTCCACGATCGTGAGCACGTCCTCCTTTTCCAGCCGTTTGGAAATGACGTCATAGCTGTTCATTTCCTCCATAGTCAGAGATTCGATCGCCTTCTCGTCCCCGCCGCGGGCGGCCGACAGAAGCCGGCTGCGGTTCTCCGCCTGCCTGCGGAAGGAGCTTGAATCCCGAAGCTTCTCGCTCAGAGGCAGCAGGATCCGGCCCTCCTTCGCGAGGGCGGACATTTTCACCGGGAGCACCCCGATATCCGCCTTCCGCTCGTAGGCCTTCTGATATTCGCCCAGATTCGAGAGGTAGAAAATGAGCGAGGCGCCGAGCCGCGGATCCTCGCAGGCGCCGGCGTAGGACTCCTGTCCGGCGTGCTTCTCGAAGGAGATCTCCTGCTCGGTGCTGACGATGGCGCCTCCGAACCACGGGAAACAGTAGTCCGGGCGGAATTCCCTGTCGTCCTGAAATTCCCCGCAGACCACCAGTCCCAGATCCGGCGCGTATTCTCTTCTGAATTCCGCCATGAGCTGGCCGTCCGTCCCGCGGAACACAGTCCGCTTGTCATAGTGATAGACGACGTCCGTGATCAGCTCATCCATTTCATGCCGGGAACGGATCTCTCCGAACCCGGCCGCTTCCAAATATGTATGCATAAAATCCTTTATTTTTTCGGGACCAGCAGTTCCTTGCCGCCCATGTAGGGTCTTAAGACTTCCGGAATGGTCACCGTTCCGTCAGCCTGAAGATGATTCTCCAGGAAAGCGATGAGCATTCTCGGCGGAGCCACTACGGTGTTGTTGAGGGTATGCGCGAGGTATTTCTTCTTATCGGCGCCGGCGACGCGGATCTTCAGCCGTCTGGCCTGCGCGTCTCCCAGGTTCGAGCAGGAGCCCACCTCAAAGTATTTCTGCTGTCTGGGGGACCAGGCTTCCACGTCGAGGGACTTGACCTTCAGATCCGCCAGATCTCCGGAGCAGCACTCCAGCGTGCGGACCGGGATGTCCATGGAGCGGAAGAGATCGACCGTGTTCTGCCACAGGATATCGAAATACTTCGGGCTGTCCTTCGGATCGCAGACCACGATCATTTCCTGCTTCTCGAACTGGTGGATGCGGTACACGCCGCGCTCCTCGATGCCGTGGGCACCCTTTTCCTTGCGGAAGCAGGGGGAGTAGCTGGTCAGTGTCAGCGGGAGCTGCTCCTCGGGAATGATCTGATCGATAAAGCGGCCGATCATGCTGTGCTCGGAGGTCCCGATCAGGTACAGATCCTCGCCCTCGATCTTATACATCATGGCGTCCATTTCCTCGAAGCTCATGACGCCGGTCACCACGTTGCTGCGGATCATGAACGGAGGCACCACATAGGTGAAGCCGCGGTCGATCATGAAGTCGCGGGCGTAGGTAATGACCGCGGAATGCAGGCGGGCGATGTCCCCGATCAGATAGTAGAAGCCGTTTCCGGCGACGCGTCCTGCCGCCTCCATGTCGATCCCGCCGAAGCTCTCCATAATCTCGGTGTGATAGGGGATCGGGAAATCCGGGACCACCGGCTCGCCGTATCGGGTGATCTCCACATTTTCCGAATCATCCTTTCCGATCGGGACGGACGGATCGATGATCTGCGGGATCACCAGCATGCGCTTGCGGATCTCTTCCTCCGTGCGCTTGTCTTCCTTCTCGAGCTCCGCGATCCGCTCGCCGGCCCTGGCCACTTCTTCCTTGATCTTCATGGCCTCGTCACGCTTGCCCTGGCCCATCAGCGCGCCGATCTGCTTGGAAACGCGGTTGCGCATCGCCTGCAGATCCTGCAGTTCCTGTTTGACGGCGCGGTTCTCCTTATCCAGCTCGATCACTTCGTCCACCATGACCAGCTTGTGATCCTGGAATTTATTGCGGATATTCTGCTTTACGATCTCAGGGTTCTCTCTTAAAAATTTAATGTCGATCATCGGTCTTATCCTCCTGTCAATTTAGTTTACATAATATTTTCAATCCAGGCCCAGTTCCTCGGAACCGTATCTCTTCGCGATCCGGAGCGCCTGGATCTCTTCATCGCTTAACATAATATAGGACTCCCCTTTGAGGATCTCCTTCACGTACAGAAAACAGTTTTCCTTGCTGTGCACCGCGTTCAACACGATTCCGGAGTCATTGTCGTCCAGAAGCGCCAGGACGAAGCTGAGCTTTCCTCCGACGTCGTCGAATGCATCGTACTTCACGACTCCGTACTTATGTAAACTCTGTGCCTGCACCGCACGGATCCGGTCCAGTTCTTCCTGGTAGTCGTCCTGCACCTTCGCGAACTTGTCGATCCGCTTCAGGCTCTTCAGCAGTTCCTTTTCAATAGAGCCCCCGTCGGCTCCTTTCATAAAGCTGCGGTATTTCCGGTCCAGACGCTTCATGCTCATCTGCAGGCTCAGCGTGATCACCAGAAGCACCACGCAGAGGACCATCAGAAGAAGCGTAAGGATCCCGCTGTAATTTCCCAGCGCACTGATCAGCTGTTCCATCATACGCCTCCCTGATCTGCAGACTGCAGAAGCTCGTAAATGCGGTCGAGCTCCTCGTCGGAATAAAATTCGATCTCGATCTTCCCGCGCTTCCGGCTGTTCTGGCGGATCGTGACCTTCGTTCCGAATTTCCGTTTCAGCCTCTCGGACAGATCCTTCAAAATGCGGTCGCGCGCATAGTCCGGCGCGGAGGTCCGCACAGGCTTCGGAGCAGTCAGTTCACGGACGATCTTCTCCGTCTCGCGGACGGAGAGATGTTCCGCCATCACGCGCTCCGCGACGGAACGCTGCACGTCCTGTGCCGGAATTCCCAGGATCGCCCTGGCGTGTCCCTCGGAAAGCCTCCCTTCTGCCACATAATTCTGCACCTCCGGATCGAGCCGCAGGAGCCGCATGGAATTGGCAATGGTAGAGCGGTTCCTGGAGACTTTCTGCGCGACTTCCTCCTGGCTCATGAAAAATTCCCGGACCAGCCTGTCATAAGCCTTCGCCTCCTCCATCGGATTCAGGTCTTCCCGCTGGATGTTCTCGATCAGCGAGACCTCCACAGCCGTCTGGCTCGAATAGTCTTTTACGATGACCGGGATCTCGCGGAGCCCGGCCTTCTTCGCGGCGCGCCAGCGCCGTTCTCCGGCAATGATCTCGTAATAATTCTTCTTTTTCTGCACCAGGAGCGGAGAGATCACGCCGTACTGACGGATCGAATCCGCAAGTTCCCCGATTGCTTCGTCGCGGAAGACCTTTCGCGGCTGCTCCCGGTTCGGCTCCACCTGAGAGATCTTCAGAAGGATCACTTCCTCGCCGGTCTTCGCGCTGTCCGGGACTCTGACGGGTTCCGGGGCCTCTTCCGGGGCTTTTGCTGCCGCAGGTTCCGTTCCTTCCTCAGCCGGCGCGTCTTCCCCAGCCGTCATTCCGGCTTCCTCTCTTTCGGACGCCTCCGGCTCCGGCACGCTGTCCGCCGCCAGTTCCCCGGCAGCAGGAGACGGCTCCGGAGCAGCCGCTGCCGCTGCCGCTTCTTCCGATGCTGTCGGCTTCGATTCTTCCTTTTTTACCGGCTTCGAGGTTCTCCGTGCGTTCTGTCTGCGGACCTCGGCCTCGATGGATTCCTGTGTCTCGGTGGCAGTCTCTTTCGTCTCTGCTTTCTTGCGGGATGTCTTCGTCTTGGAGGCCTTCTGGCCTTTTTCCGCCTTTTTCCGGGCATCCTTTTTGTCGGAGCCCTCCTTTGACGTTCCCTGCGCACCTGTCTTATTGGGGATCAGGGAATCCAGGCCTCTTCCCAGCCCCATTCTTCTTGCCGCCATTTATTTTCTACCTCTTTTGATCAGCTCTTTTGCCAGCAGCCTGTACTGGATCGCGCCTGTTGAGTGGGTATCGTACTTTGTGATCGGAAGCCCGTAGCTCGGAGACTCCGCGAGCCGGACATTTCTCGGGATCATTGTGTCAAATACCGGGATATCCAGGTTCTGCCGCACATTTTCCACGACATCCGCGGACAGATTCGTGCGTCCGTCGTACATTGTAAATACGATCCCCTCGATCATAAGATCCGGATTCAGACGTTCCTGTACCAGGGAAATGGTCTTCAGAAGCTGTGTCAGACCCTCCAGCGCGTAGTATTCGCACTGGACCGGGATCAGGACGCTGTCAGCCGCGCAGAGCGCGTTCAGCGTCAGCAGTGAAAGCGAGGGCGGGCAGTCGATCAGGATGTAATCGTACTTTTTCCTCACTTCCTTCAGCGTGTTCTTGAGAAGATATTCTCTGTTTTCCGCTTCAAAGAGCTCGATCTCCGCGCCGGCCAGGTCGACGTTGGACGGGACGACCTTCAGCTTTCCGAATCCGGTCTTCACCGCGCAGGTCTTCACATCCGCTTCGCCCAGAAGGAGGTCGTATACCGTATGTTCAACCTGTTCCCGCTCGATCCCGAGACCGCTGGAGGTATTGCCCTGCGGATCCAGATCGATCACGAGGACCTTCTTCAGCTTTTCGCTCAGCGCTGCGGAAAGATTGATGGCGGTCGTCGATTTGCCGACTCCGCCTTTCTGATTTGAAATTGCAATGATTTTTCCCATATATACTCCCTTATAAGTATAAGAAACAGTGCCCGGACAAAGACCGGGACATACTGCAAATGTCATTATAGCACTGCACGGGGGGATTTGCCACAGGAAGATACGGAGCGTTTTAAAAATGTTTCACGTGAAACATTTGGGGAATCCGCAGGGGCGGCTGTGCGAACCGGGCGGCTGTGGACAAACGGCAGTCTTCAACGCTTTCGCGGCGGGACGGGGATCCGTATTTATATGTTTTAGATAATACCGGATTTTCGGGCATATACTGTCTGGATTAACCCTTCTTCTTATATTTTTCCTTCATATCGCTGTATATCTGGGGAATATGTGTTTCACGTGAAACATTTGGGAAATCCGCAAGGGCGGCTGTGTGAACCGGGCGGCTGTTTTTGCAGACGGCTTCCGCGCCCGGTGTAACGTAACCGCTCTGTCTCAGCTGCTAAAACCGCTCGAAACGATCCGGACGGCTCGCTTTTCGCATAGCCTTACCGGATAGTTTCTTCGCAGCGCACTTCGACACAGCAGATGTTACACCATGGGCTTGTACAGATTGTCTGCTTCAAACAGTCTGCCCGGTTCGAATGCCGGCTGTGTACAAATGGCAGTCCTCAGCGCTTTCGCGGCGGGACGGGGATCAGCACTTATTATATGTAGATTATGCCAGAAGTCTTGCCATTGACTGTCTGGAAAAATATTTCAGACCTTATAAAGGTTCTCGCATATTAAATGCTTGTAACAGGATAACTGTTTCACGTGAAACATCTGAGAATCTACTGTGCAAGTAATCCGTTGTGCCGGCCGGGTCCTTCCTGATACATCAGTGAACGAAATAATTGCCAGTTAAGCATTTTTCGTGTATAATACCTGTAATTTGACAATAAAAAGTTTAATAATTGAGTCAACGAACTGCTAGCCGCATTTGCCGGATCATCTGTCCCGAACGGTTTCCGCGCCCGGTGTAATGTAACCACTCCGTCTCAGGGGCTAAAATCGCTTGAAAACATCCGAACGACTCGCTTTCGTATCGTCTTACCGGATGTTTTCTGCGCAGCGCTCTTCACCGCAGCGGAAGTCAGACCATGGATGAAAGTAGATTGTTCAGAGGCAGACAATTCCGGCCGTTCGCGGTCATGCACCCTCTGCTTCAATGACATGTCCGCAAGGCGCAGCGGGCAGCTGATGGGATTCCTTGCTCTTCGGAGCAGACCGGAAGGCCGTCGCGGAAGCGCTTCCCGGCATCATTGCGCCGGAACAGCATCGCATACCTTCTATCTGTCTGTAACAAGCAAACAATCTGCGCAAGGTGATGGAGCAGCTTGCGCTGCGAAAAAGAGGCCTTGTGAAAGAAAAATCCAACTGTCTGAGCGAGTGGCGAATGCTGTGAATCACATCAGGTGATTCGCAGCCGTGTATGGCACACTTGTCATGGTGTATCCGCCATAGGCGGATTCATGAGCCGCTATCCGATGCGGCTCATGAACCGGTTTTGGATTTTTCTGAACGGGTTTCGCCTCGTTGAG
>ONST01000176.1 GCA_900320575.1 uncultured Eubacteriales bacterium | reverse complement strand
GACCCTCACGACGAACGGCATTCTGCTGCCTGAAATGCTGCCGGATCTGCTTCGCGCGGGGCTCGACGCGGTCAATATCAGTCTCGACACCACGGATCCGGAGTGCTACGAGGAGATCACCGGCAGGGACGCCCTCGGCGGGGCACTGCGGGCGGTCGACGCCGCCGTCGCCGCGGGCCTGCGCACGAAGGTGAACGCGGTCTCTCTCGATCTGGGGGAAGAGAACCTCAGGAGCCTGATCGCCCTGGCCAAGGACCGGCCGGTGGACGTGCGTTTTATTGAAATGATGCCCATCGGCATGGGGAAGACCTTCCCGGTGATGGACCATCAGCAGCTGCGCAGGAAGCTCAGGGCATTCTATCCGGGCATTGAGGAAGACCGCTCCTTCCACGGGTTCGGCCCCGCGGTCTATCTGCGGATCCCGGGCTATCAGGGAAGTATCGGGCTCATCAGCGCGATCCACGGCAAGTTCTGCGAAAGCTGCAACCGGGTGCGCCTTACCTCGGAGGGGTACCTGAAGGCCTGTCTGTGCTATCACGAGGGCGCGGATCTGCGGGAGATCCTCCGGCGGGAGTGTCCTAAGGAGGAGCGGAAGACTGCCCTTCGGCAGGCGGTGGAGCGCGTGATCTTTGAAAAGCCCGGAGAGCACTGTTTTGAGGAGCTTGCAGGAGTGACGGAGGCGGCTCCCATGAGCGCCATCGGCGGATAAAAGGAGAATAGGAAGATGCATGAGCATAAGGAAGAGATAAAAGAAGAGCGCCCGTTTACCGCGGCGGTCATTACCTTAAGCGACAAGGGGGCGAGAGGAGAACGGGTCGATGAGAGCGGTCCGGCAGCGGCGCAGATGCTGCAGGATGCCGGATACGAGATCCTCGAGACGCTGATCCTGCCGGACGAACCGGAGCTCCTGAAAACGGAACTGATCCGGCTTGCCGACGAGGTGCAGGCGGATCTGGTCGTCACCAGCGGCGGTACCGGTTTTTCGCTCCGGGATCAGACGCCGGAGGCCACGCTCGCCGTGGCGGACCGGAATGCCCCGGGTATTGCGGAATATATCCGCATGCGGTCCATGCAGCTGACGAACCGGGCGATGCTGAGCCGCGGCGCGTCGGTGATCCGCAAGGGGACCCTCATCGTCAATCTTCCGGGAAGCCCGAAGGCGGTGAGGGAGAGCCTGGAGTTTATTCTCGATTCTCTGGATCACGGCTTAAAGATCCTGCGGGGAAGCGCGTCGGAGTGCGCGCGGCAGTAAGGCGGCCGTTCTTATACCAGTTCATTTCAGCCCGGGCGAAAGACCCCGGTCTGCAGATGATAGAATCACTGGAGGAAAGGAGAAACTTTTTTGCAGCCCGGGCAGAAAACGCCCGAAGCATGGTGTTTTGTGCCCTTCACAACGGCAGCCGGATCAAGTTCCGGTATGCGCAGGTCATTCTCTGAAAGAAGAGAAAGGAGCATCATGAAAACAAAGACGATTCGTATCATTCTGGCAGCGGCTCTTTCGGCAGCCCTGCTGGCCGGCTGCGGCGGATCCGCAGCATCTTCGGCGGCACCGGCCTCTTCTGCAGCCCCGGCTTCGGAAGCGGCACCGGCTTCCTCTGCGGCTCCCGCCGCGGACTCCGCAGCTCCGGAAGCGACGCAGGCTGAGGAAGTGGAACTTCAGGTCTTCATCGCGGCATCTCTCAATACCGTGATGCAGGAGATCGCAAAGGCTTATAACGCCGACCATCCGGAGGTCAAGCTGACCTTCAACGCGGATTCTTCCGGTAAGCTGCTGACCCAGATCGAGGAAGGCTATGCCTGTGACGTATTCTTCTCCGCTGCGCAGAAGCAGATGAACAAGCTGGAGGAGGACGGCCTCATCGTCGACGGTACCCGCGCCAACGTGCTCAACAACCAGGTGGTCGTGATCAAGCGAAAAGATACGAAGAGCAGCGTCACCGGTCTTGAGACCCTGAAGGACGCGGAGAGCATCGCGCTCGCGGACGGCTCCGTTCCGGTCGGCCGGTATACCCGTCAGGCTCTGATGGCGCTCGGGATCCTCCCGGAGGCCGAGGACGCTTCCGCCTATACGACAGAGGAAGTCTCCGAGGCGCTCGGCGGCGTCGAGATCTCCGAGCAGGGCAACGTCTCCCAGGTCCTGACCGCTGTGGTCGAGGGCTCCTGCGAAGTCGGCACCACCTACTATTCGGATACCTACGGCTATGAGGATCAGGTGGACATCCTGGAGACGGTCAGCTATGACCTGACCGGAAACGTCATTTATCCGGTCTGCCAGGTGAAGAACGACGAAGCGACCGAAGCGCAGGCCGCGGCTGCCGCGGAGTTCGTTTCCTACCTGACGTCTGACGCTGCAAAGGCGATCTTCGATTCCTATTACTTCGACACCAACGTCTGATTGCGGGACGCACGGGAAGCGTTCCTTCCCGGTACCGTGAAGAAAGACGGACCCATATGATCTCAGGCGGCGGGAGAGACCGGTTCTTTTCCGCCGCTCATCGAAAAGCGAGGAAATTCCATGTCTGAAATCGGAACCATTCTTTCCAGGCTGGACTGGAGTCCGCTGTTTATTTCTCTGAAGACCGGAGTGGTGGCTACGTTTCTGTCTTTCTTTCTGGGCATATTCGCGGCCCGGAAGGTGGTCAAGGCGTCTCCGCGCGTAAAAGCGGTCGTCGACGGCATCCTGACGCTGCCGATGGTGCTTCCGCCCACGGTCGCCGGTTTTTTCCTGCTGCTGCTTTTCAGCAGGCGCCGGCCATTAGGCATGTTTCTTTATCATGAACTCGGAATCAAGGTGGTCCAGTCCTGGCTGGGCTGCATTATCGCCGCGACGGTCATCGCGTTCCCGCTCATGTACCGGAACGCCCGCGCGGCTTTTGAACAGATCGACGCCAATCTGGTGTATGCAGGGCGTACACTTGGGATGTCGGATCTGCGCATTTTCTGGACGATCGTCCTTCCTACGGCCGGTCCGGGCATTGCCTCCGGCACGATCCTGACCTTCGCGCGGGCCCTCGGCGAATTCGGCGCCACCAGTATGCTGGCGGGAAATATTCCCGGAAAGACGGCGACGATCTCCCAGCGGATCGCCATGGTCATCCAGGACGGCGACTATCTGACGGCGGGCATTTGGACCCTCATCGTGATCGGGATCGCGTTTGTGTTCATTTTCCTGATGAACCTGATCTCCGGCAGGGTCCTGACGAATGTGCAGCGCTGGTAACGAACGAACTTATGCGCTGCGGCCCCGGCCGCGGCGGAGATCCATATAAGCAGCCGGCTGCCGTGCCGGCCCGGAGGTGTGCCTGATGGCACTGGAAGTCAATATTGAAAAGAAAGCGGGCTCCTTTCTTTTGAAGACCGCGTTTGCCTGCGGCACGGAATTCTTAGGAGTCCTGGGCTCGTCCGGCTGCGGAAAGAGCATGACCTTAAAATGCATCGCCGGCATCGAAAAGCCCGATAAGGGGCGGATCGTGCTCGACGGAAAGGTGCTGTTTGATTCGGAGAAGAAGATCAATCTGCCGCCGCAGAAACGGCACGTCGGATACCTGTTCCAGAACTATGCCCTCTTCCCCAATATGACGGTGCGCCAGAATATTCTCTGCGGCCTTCATTTTGAGAAGGACAAGGCGAAAAAGGAGGCGGAGGCGGACCGGGTGATGCGGCTGCTCCAGCTGGAGGAGCTCGGGGACCTGCGGCCCTCGCAGATCTCCGGCGGGCAGGCCCAGCGCGCGGCCCTCGGGCGGATCCTCGTGAACCAGCCGGATCTTCTGATGCTTGACGAGCCGTTTTCGGCTCTCGATTATCATCTGCGGCTGCGGCTGCAGATGGACCTGAAGGAACTCCTGAAGGATTACGGGCACGGGATCATCATGGTCACTCACGACCGGGACGAGGCGTTCCGGATGTGCGACCGCATCGGCATCATGGATCAGGGCCGGATCCAGCTCCTGAAGGAGACGAAGCAGCTCTTCCGGGATCCGGAGACGGTCTCCGGCGCGACGCTGACCGGCTGCAAGAACATCGCGAAGGCAGAAAAGACCGGCGATCATGAGGTCTTCGTTCCGGCCTGGAACGTGCATCTTGCGACCCGTGAAGCGGTGCGGGACGATCTTGAGGCGGTGGGGATCCGGGCGCACTATTTTCATCCGACTGCGAGACAGAACTGCTTCCCGGTCACGGTTGTCCGGGAAATGGAAGAGCCCTTCGAGTGGGTGACGGAGTTCCGCTACGAGGGACAGAGCCCGGAGGTGCCGGCGGTCTGGTGGCGCTACACGAAGGACCGGCGGCTGAACGAGCCGCCTGCGCAGCTCGGCGTCGCCCCGGCCAATATCATGCTGCTGTATCCGCCGGAGGAAGGATGAGCGGCCGGCTCCTGAGCAGGAAGGCCGGAGAGCGGACATTCAGCGGTCAAGGCACATCAGGCAGGATTGCCTGAGAGATGAACGTGCCGAAAACCCGGACAGGACGGTAAGATCTTTCCTGTCCGAATGCGGTCAGGAATGGCTGTTCAGAATCGATTTCCGGCGGGAAGCGCCGGCAAAGAAAGGGAGGATAAAATGGGAAACAGGATCTACAAAGAGGTCATGGAAGCGATCCGGAAGAACGAGAGCATCGCGGTGAAGACCGTCTTCCGCGGGGAAGAAGGCAGCATCGCGGAGAGCCTTACGCGGGAGCTGGTCCCGGTGGAGACCAGTGTGGACCGCAAAGGCGTGACGCACGCGGGCGTCCGTTATGAGGAGCAGGAAGAGGGGACTGCGGTACAGGAGCCGGTCTTCCCGCAGGAGCGGCTGATCATCCTCGGAGGAGGCCACGTCTCTCTGGCTCTCTGCCAGGCCGCCGCGAAATGCGATTTCCGGGTCTATGTCTGCGACGACCGCCCCGCCTTCGCCAACGAGGAGCGCTTCCCCGAGGCGGAGCAGGTGCTCTGCGACACCTTCGAGAACTGTATTTCTTCGCTGAAGATCACTCCTTACGACTTTGTGGTCATCGTGACGAGGGGCCATGTGCACGACGGGGACTGCCTGCGCGTGATCCTGCCCGGCGACGAGCCGGCCTACACCGGCCTCATCGGCAGCCGCCGGCGGGTAAAGGGCCTGATGGCGCAACTCGAAGGGGAAGGATATTCCCGGGAGAAGATGGACCGCATCTGCACCCCCATCGGCCTCAATATCGGGGCCGTCACGCCGGAGGAGATCGCGATCTCCATCCTCGCGGAGCTGATCGCCTACCGCAGAATGCCGGAGCACACCCAGGGAAGGCCCTGCAGCGATTCCGACCTGACGCTGGATATGATGCAGTATCTTGCGGAAAATGAAGAACCCAAGGCCATCGTGACGGTGATCGAGACGAAGGGGAGCACCCCGAGAGGCGCCGGCGCGAAGATGACCGTGGATCCCAGAGGCAGCATCGTGGGCACCATCGGCGGCGGCTGCAGCGAGGGCAATATCATCCGCGACGCCATTGATATCATCGGCACCGGAAGCTACCGGGTCATGGACATCGACATGACCGGCGAGGTCGCCGAGGAAGAGGGCATGGTCTGCGGCGGCACCATGAAGGTGCTGATCGAGGACGGCTCGGAAGCATAAACACAACACGCAGGCAGCGGCTCCGGCTGCTGCCCGTTTTTTAAAGGGGACGGGAAATGCAGGATATAAAACAGGAAGAAGAGAAGCTGATCTACGCGGACAACGCGGCCACGACCCGTCTCCGGAAGGAGGCGCTGGAGGCAATGCTGCCGTATTTTACGGAGCAGTACGGCAATGCGAGCACCCTCTATCATCTGGGCAGACAGGCACACCGCGCCCTCGAGCAGGCCCGGAAAACGGTCGCGAACGGCATCGGCGCCGGCCCCATGGAGCTCTGCTTCACCTCCGGCGGCACCGAGTCCGACAACTGGGCGGTCCGCGGTACGATGTACCGGCTGAAGAAGCAGGGGAAGACGCATCTTATCACCTCGGCCATCGAGCATCACGCGGTGCTGCACAGTGCGGAACGCCTGGAGAAGGAGGGCTTTTCGGTCACCTATTTGCCTGTGACGGAAGAGGGCGTGGTGCGTCCGGAGGATCTCCTGGCCGCTATCCGCCCGGAGACCGGCCTTGTGAGCGTCATGTACGCGAACAATGAGACCGGCGTGATCCAGCCGGTGGACGCGCTCGCTGACATCTGTCATAAGAGCGGCGTTCTCTTCCATACGGACGCGGTGCAGGCCGCCGGCATTCTTCCGATCGACGTGAAGCGGCAGAAGATCGACCTGCTGTCGATGTCCGCCCACAAGTTCGGCGGACCCAAGGGCATCGGCGCGCTTTATATCCGCCGCGGCGCGCTCCCGGAGAATCTGCTCGAGGGCGGCGGCCAGGAGCGGGGACACCGCTCGGGCACGGAAAATGTGGCCTCGGCCGTCGGCATGGCGGCTGCCTTTTCCTGCGCGCTTCAGGAAATGAAGGAGAAGGCCGCGCGCCTCCGGCGGATGCGCGATGAGATCGAGCGGCTTCTTCTTGAGATCCCCGGCTCGCAGGTGAACGGGGGAGGGGCGGAGCGTCTGCCCGGGACGCTGAATATCTCGTTCGCGGGCGTGGACGGCCAGTCTCTGCTGCTGAATCTCGATCTTCTCGGGGTCGCCGCCTCTTCGGGGTCAGCCTGCAATTCGGGCTCGATGACACCCAGCCACGTGCTGCTGGCGATGGGGGTCCCCTACCGCACGGCGCACGGGAGCCTGCGGCTGAGCTTCGGGTCTGAGAACCGGGAG
>ONST01000148.1 GCA_900320575.1 uncultured Eubacteriales bacterium | reverse complement strand
CCGAAGGTGACAGGCGCGCTGCTCAGGCGCATTTTCTCGTATCTTTTGCCTTACTGGAAGCAGCTCGTTCTGGTGCTCGTCTGCATCATCGTCTCTTCTGTTTTCACGCTGATGCCCTCGGTCCTCACCGGCCGCATCATCGACGAAGGCCTCATCGGCCGGGACATGGGCGCCCTCGTGCGGCTGATCCTCCTCTCGCTCGCAGTCACCCTCGGCGCGAACCTGATCGGGGTCCTCGAGAGCTACCTCAACACCTGGATCGCCCAGTACATCACCTTCGACATGCGGAACGCGATGTTCCGTCATCTCGAGGAAATGTCCCAGCGGTTCTTCACCTCCAACAACCAGGGCGACATCGTCACCCGCATGACCAGCGACATCGACGGCGTCAAATCCGTCATCACCAGCACCTTCACCAGTATTCTCTCGAATTCGATCACCCTGATCGTCGCCCTGATCGCGATGTACCAGAAGAACTGGATCCTCGCGACCATCGGCATCGTCATCGTGCCGCTCTTTACGATCCCCACACGCGCCGCCGGCAAGAACCGCTGGACTCTCACGCGGGAGGCGCAGGCCTGCAACGACGAGATCAACGGCATTTTAAATGAGACCATGTCCGTCAGCGGCCAGACTCTGGTGAAGCTCTTCGGCCGCGAGGATTACGAATACGAGCGCTACGAGGCCGCCAACCGCCGCATGATCCGCCTGAACATCCGCGAGAGCATGGCCGGCCGCTGGTTCCGCGTCGTGATCACGACCTTCTCGAGCGTCGGCCCGATGCTGATCTATCTCGTGGGCGGGCTCCTCATCATGCGCTACGACTCCGACCTCACCGTCGGCGACATCACCGTGCTCGTCGCGCTCCTCGGGAGAATGTACGGGCCGGTCAACCAGCTGCTGAATATCCAGGTGGACTGGATCCGCTCAATGGCCCTCTTCACCCGCATTTTCGAATACTTCGACATGCCGGTGGAGGTGAAAAATGCCCCTGACGCGATCATCCCGAAGGAAGCCCGCGGCAGCGTCCGCTTCGAGCACGTGGAATTCTCCTACGAGCCGGACCGGAAGATCCTGACCGACGTCAATTTCGAACTCGCAAGCGGTCACAGCATCGCCCTCGTCGGGCCTTCCGGCTCCGGCAAGAGCACGATCATCAACCTGATCCCGCGCCTCTACGACGTGCTGGGCGGCGCCGTCTATTTCGACGGCACGGACGTCCGTAAGCTCGACCTCGCCTTCCTGCGCAAAAGCATCGGCGTCGTGACCCAGGACACTTACCTCTTCAACGGCACGATCCGCGAGAACCTGCTCTACGCAAAACCCGACGCCACGGAGGAGGAGCTCATCGCGGCCTGCGAGCAGGCCAATATCTGGGATTTTATCGAGAAGCAGCCCAAACGGCTCGACACTGAGGTCGGCAACCGGGGCCTCAAGCTCTCCGGCGGCGAGAAGCAGCGCCTCTCCATCGCCCGGGTGCTTCTGAAAGACCCCGCCCTCATCATCTTCGACGAGGCGACCTCTGCCCTCGACTCGATCTCCGAGAAGAAGATCCAGGATGCGATCGATCCGCTCGTCGCCTCCCGCACCAGCATCCTGATCGCCCACCGCCTCTCCACGATCCTTGCCGCGGACGAGATCCTGGTCGTAAAAGACGGCCGCATCGTGGAACGCGGCCGTCACAAGGATCTTCTCGACGACGGAGGGGTCTACACCGAGCTCTACGAGACCCAGTTCAAGCTGCCGGAGGGCCTCGAGGAGGCCCCGGAGATCAGCGAGGAGCAGTGGGTCGCGAGACTGGATTCGGAGGGGGAGGATGTCTGAAAAGGCAATGCATTGATCGACCGGCTGTCGATCATCTTTTCGGAGTGTCTGAGCGCAGAAGAAAAGATAAAAATCCTGAAAGACCAATATCACGTACAGCTTTCCCGTGAAGTGGAAGAAAGGAGTGCTGAGATGACCGGAAGCGGAGCACTGATCAGAGAAGATGCCTATCGGCAGGGGTGTGAGGACGGGCGTGCGCAGGGCCAGTCAGAAGGCATGTCCCAGGGATTGTCTCAGGGATTGTCTCAGGGATTGTCCCAGGGATTCACTCAGGGCCGCCGGAAGACCTTCTTTGAGCTGGTCGCAGCGGGGATACTCTCGCTGAAAGACGCCGCAGATATGCTGTAGATGACGGAAGATGCGTTCCGGGCACAGGCTAAGGACAGCGGTTACCCGCTGCCCTGAAACGTTCGTAACAACTGAACGCTCCATATAAGAAGGACTCCTGCGATCTGACATATCGCAGGAGTCCTTCTTATATGACGGTCTGTATGGCTGCGGCCGCAGCGCCGCGCTTTCCGCCCGCAGCCGTACACCGGGAAAATCAGCAGCCCGCAGGCTCTGTTTCCCGATCTGAATTCTGCAGCGCAAAGAAATCAAAATCCGCTGCTTTTTCGTGGAACAGCCGGTCCGCGCAGGTAATGCCGACAAATGTGCCGGTGAATTCGCCGTATTCCGAATACTCGTCGGACAGAAGGCTGGTGTCCAGTACCGGCCCGATGGCCTGATACTG
Organism: uncultured Eubacteriales bacterium; assembly: GCA_900320575.1. Classification (GTDB taxonomy): domain Bacteria; phylum Bacillota; class Clostridia; order Lachnospirales; family Lachnospiraceae; genus Chordicoccus. Next base: position 465 of record ONST01000148.1, on the reverse strand, counting down.
CTCCCCGTCCCCGGACCAGAAGAACTGTGTCTGCCGGCCGCGGATCCGGGCCCGGAGCCACACGCTTCCCCCGCTGCGGAGCGGGACGATATGCCCGGGATATTCCGCCCTCCGGCCGTTTTCCAGCTGCAGGAGCTGCAGCACCGGACCGCCATGCTCCTCGCTGAAGGTCTTTTCCAGATAGAAGAAATTCATGTTGTCGTAGTAGAGGATCAGTCCAGCGGAATGCTGATAGTACACCGGCGTAAAATCCATCTTTGCAGTCGCACAGGCCCGCAGGCTGGTCAGCTTTCTGGCCAGCAGGCTGACCTCGTGGAGCGAGCAGCCGGATTCCTGCCCCCGGAGCCGTGCCCAGCCGGGGCGGGACGTCAGGTCCACGAAGCTCTTTGGCGAAATGCGGGGCGCATAATACCAGAGACCGGGCTCCGGATCATCAAAATCGTCAAACGAAGGGATCTCCGGCAT
>ONST01000057.1 GCA_900320575.1 uncultured Eubacteriales bacterium | reverse complement strand
GCCTTCCGGATCATCTGTCCCGGACGGCTTCCGCGCCCGGTGTAACATAACCGCTCCGCCTCGTGCGCGAATAACACTCGAAAACCTCCGGACGACTCGCTCTTCGCATAGTCTTACCGGAGGTTTTCTTCGCAATGCGCGTCGGCGCAGCGGAAGTTACACCAGGGCTTGTGCAGATTGTCCGGAGACAGATGATTCCGTCCGGCGCGGAGCATGCAGAGGCCGGTCCGGTGACACTTTCATGGGGGCAGCAGGCCGCAGCGGCGCATGAATCCAGATTACAGCCTGCTGTCCGGCCTGCAGAATACCGTGCAGAAGACAAGACCCCCGCGGCCAGCTGTGAGCTGAGCCGCGGGGGTCTCGCATCAAGAGGCTGCCGCTCAGGAACCGATCCGGCATACCTCCGAGTAGACCGGCTTCCCGTCCTGAAAGGTGGTCTTCATAAGGGAGAGGTGCGTCACCGTCATATCCCCTTTGGGCGCCGGGACCTGCTTCCAGTTCCCGGCGGCCCTGCGCACGATCGTGACGTGCGGGGAGAATTTCTTCCGGTCGTAGCCGATGCCGGCCTGATCCAGCGCTTCCCGGACCGCCTTCGCGGCCGCCGAGAGTCCCTGATTTCCCTTTACTCCGACCCAGAGCAGATCCCCGAAGGTCCCCATATCGGAAAACGACAGCCGGAACGGCCGGAACGAGAGGGCGCTGAGGGCCTCCTTTACGGCACCGGGCGAATCCGTCTCGCCGAGAAAGGCGAGCGTCAGGTGCAGGTTCCGGGCCGGCACATAATTCCCGCGGACGCCCTTCTGCTTCAGGTCGTGCATCGTGCCGGTGACGGTCTTCTTCATATCCTCCGAAAGCGGGATCGCGACGAACAGGCGCATACAGAACTCCTTTAAAGATTTCTGCCCTGCGGCCATTTCCGCAGGACAGAAGGTCTGTTTCAGTTATTTACCGGATGATGGCAGGTGTAAATGCCCTTCTGGAGCGGCATGAACGAGAAGCCGTTCTCCAGAGCGTAGGTGATCACGTCCTCAATGCAGTCCACGGTGTACTCGTGGATATCGTGGCAGAGGATGACCGAGCACTTGTGATCCCAGATCTGATCCGTGATGGAATCCCAGATCTCAAAGCTGTCCGTGTACTCGCCGGCGTCGCCGCTGGAGACGTTCCAGTCATAGTAGTCGAGCCCCCGGTCCTTCGCCTGAGAGGTCAGCTCGCTCATAATGCCCTCGCTGTAGCGGCGGCTGATGGTATTGGAGCTGCCGCCCGGGAAGCGGAAGAGCTCGGTGCGCTCGCCGGTCTGCTCCTCGATGATGTCATTCATCTTCTCGAAGTCCTCCCAGTAGGCGTCGGTGCTCTCGTAGACGTCCTCGAAGCGGTGCTTGTAGGTGTGGACCGCGACGGTGTGGCCCTCGTCGGCTTCCCGCTCGATGCAGTCGAGGTAATCCTCGAACTGGGCGGTGACGAAGAAGGTGACCTTGACGTTGTATTTGTCCAGGATGTCCAGCAGCTCGTCCGTGTACTCGTAGGGACCGTCGTCGAAGGTGAGGAAAATGGTCTGATCCGGGAGCTCGTCCTCGGTCAGCTCTTCCACGACGCGGACCTCACGCTCGGCGGTGGTCTCATTTCCGTGCTCGTCCGTCACCGAATATTCGATGGTGTAGGTGCCGGGCTCATCGGTATCCACCTCGCCGGTCACAACGACCTTGTCCGTTACGTCCCCGTCGAGATCGTCCTCCGCGTAGTAGGCGTCGGTCCATTCCTGACCGACCTCGACGACCGGCAGGGCATTGTAGAGCATCAGATCCGGCGCTCCTTTGTCGTCATAGACGATCTCGCGCTCGGCGGTACCGACGTTGCCCGAGGAGTCGGTGACCGAGTAATAGACTTTGCCGTCCTTCTCCTCGCGGACGACGCTCTCAGTCAGGTCGCCGTCGCAGTTGTCCTCGGCAGTGAAGCCCTCCTCCTCGTATTCCGAGCCGGGCAGGGTGTACCAGTCCGGATCCTCGGTGAGGGTGATGACCGGGGGAGTCGTATCCTTCACGGTGACCGTCCGCACTGCCTGGCCTTCGCGGCCCTCGTACTCCGCGTGGTAGGTGATGGAGTAGGTGCCGACCTTGCCCAGATCGAGATCCGTCGCGGTCTCATAGGGGATCTCCGTGCGTCCGAAGGGCAGGGTGCGTCCGCCGTAAACAGCTTTCGCGCCGGGATCTTCCCAGTTCTCGCCTGCTTCGATGGTGACGCGCTTCTTCCCGATGAGCTTCACCATGGTCCGCTTCTGGTTAAAGAGCAGTAAAATAAGAAACAGGATGCCCAGGGCAGCCGCCAGCAGGATCGCTCCCTGACGGATCAGCTCCCGGCGGCGTCTCGCGGCCCTTCGGGCGTTCCGCTCCTCGCGCTCCCGCATCATGCGGGCAATGCGGGGATCCGCGGATTCCTCACGCGGCTTTTTCTCAGCGTCTTCTGGAGAACGCCGCTTCCCGCCGGTGTCCTCTGCCGGCCGTCTCTTTTTGCGGACCGGT
>ONST01000046.1 GCA_900320575.1 uncultured Eubacteriales bacterium | reverse complement strand
TCTTCGGGGCGGGGTGAAAGTCCCCACCGGCGGTATAGTCCGCGGCCGCCTTTTGGCGAATGAACCGGTGACGCGAAAGCGAATTCCGGTACCGACAGTTACAGTCTGGATGTGAGAAGAGTATTTCATACAGATCGATGTGTGAAAGTGTCCCGGATCTTTTTGGATCCGGGTCTTTTTTCGGAAAAAAGATCCCCGGGCGGCGCATGGGCGCTGTGCCGGGGTCTTGTTTTTCCGGATCACGTAAAAGCGGTCTGCCTGGAACGATAGGACGTGGAACTCCTTATGCCGCATCTGTTTTTGCCCCCGCGGGCAGTGTTTTTCAAGGATCCGCACGGAATCAGGAGCGGATCCGGCAAGGAGGTACTATTATGAGCAGCAATACCAACGCCGTACGCACACAGCAGGGCGCCGGCGCCCGCACCCGGAACATCGCCTTCACCGGCATGTTCGCCGCCATCGCCGCGGTCCTGATGTTCCTGGAGTTCCCGCTTCCCTTCGCGCCGTCCTTCTACGAGCTGGACTTCAGCGAAGTGCCGGTCCTCATCGGCACCTTCGCCCTGGGGCCGGTCTCCGGAATGGTCATCGAGCTGATCAAGATCCTGGTGAAGACGGTCATCAAGGGGACCCACACCGCCGGAGTCGGCGAGATCGCCAATTTCGTCATCGGCTGCTCCCTGTGCGTGCCGGCCGGCCTGATCTACAAGATGCGCAAGACCCGCAAGAGCGCCGTCATCGGCATGATCGCCGGGACGCTGACCATGACCGTGGTCGGCTGCCTCGTCAACGTGTTCGTCCTTCTGCCGGCTTACGCGGCAGCCTTCCAGATGCCGATGGATGCCCTGGTCGCCATGGGAACGGCGGTCAACAGCAGCGTCACCGGCCTTGCGTCCTTCGCGCTCCTGTGCGTCGCGCCGTTCAATCTCCTGAAGGGCGCGGTGGTTTCGGTCCTGACGCTGCTCCTCTACAAGCGTATCAGCCGCCTGATCAAGGGCGTCTGATCCGGAGCGCATTTTCAGAAGAGTACAAGGGATCCCGGGAAGAGTTGTCCATAAATTGGGCAACTCTTTGTTATTTCTAAAAAAGATACCCAGAAAAAAAGACGAAAAATTACAAAAAAGGGACTAACATTCCGGCACATTATCGGGTATAATAGAGGGAGTATCGGGGAGAGGGAAGAAGCAGCGCTTCTCTCACCGGGGCACAACAATCAAACAGGAGGATATTATGGATAAGGCACAGAAAATGCATGATCTCCGTGTATTCGCGGCGGAGATTCGTCTGGAAACGCTGAAAATCATCGGCTCCCGCGGATTTGGACATGTCGGCGGTTCTATGTCTATGGCGGACACCATGGCGGTTCTCTACGGAGATGTCATGAATGTGGACCCGAAGAATCCGCGCTGGGAGGACCGCGACTGGTTCGTACTTTCCAAAGGCCACGGCGGCCCGGTCATGTATGCGACTCTGGGTCTCAAGGGCTATTATCCGATCGAAGCCGCTTATCAGCTGAATCAGCCGGGCACGGATTTCCCGTCCCATACAGACAGAAATAAGACCATCGGCGTCGACATGACCACCGGCTCTCTGGGCCAGGGCATGAGCGAGGCTGTCGGCGCAGCGCTCGGCAACCGGGTGCAGGGCCGCACCAACCGCGTCTACGTCGCTGTCGGCGACGGCGAGAGCGATGAGGGCCAGGTATGGGAAGGCGCGGAGTTCGCAGCCCACTACAAGCTGGACAACCTCACCTGCTTCGTGGATGACAACGGCATGCAGCTCGACGGACCGGTCGCACAGGTCATGAGCCACGGCAAGGGCCTCGGCGCGAAGTTCGACGCTTTCGGATGGCACGTCATCGACGTAAAGGACGGCAACGACGTGGAGCAGATCTACGACGCCGTTCAGGAAGCGATCGCGACCAAGGGCGCTCCCACCGCCATCATTCTTCACACCGTCAAGGGCAAGGGCGCTACCTTCGCTGAGTCCACCGGCGCGCATTCCTCGCAGCCGTCGAAGGAACAGTGGGACGAAGCCATTGCTGCAGCCGAAGCGGCTCTTGAAGCGGTAAAGAACGAAAAGTAAGGGAGGAGGACCAAGATGAGCTTTAAATTAATCGGAAAACACGAGAAAGACAAGCGCGCGAACCGCGATGGTTATGTAGAGGCCATGCTCGAACTCATGGCGGAAGACGAGAAGGTCGTCCATGTGGATTGTGACCTGATGAACTGCATCAACACCGGAAAGCTCCTGAAGGCTTATCCGGAGCGCACCTTCAATGCCGGTATCGCCGAGGCGAACGCTGTCGGCGTCGCTTCCGGTCTTGCGGCCAGCGGCCTCACCGCTTTCGTGCACTCCTTCGGTATCTTCGCTTCCCGCCGCGTATTTGACCAGGCGTTCCTGAGCGTCGGCTATTCCGAGCTGCCGGTCCATATCCTTGGCTCCGATCCGGGCGTCACCGCTGCGTTCAACGGCGCGACCCATATGCCGTTCGAAGACTGCGCCCTGTACCTGACTGTTCCGAATTTCGTGGTCATCGACACCGCGGACATCGCACAGACCAAGTCCCTGACCAAGAAGCTCGCGGCCTGCCCGAAGCCCTCTTACCAGAGACTGATCCGCAAGGGCTTCGTGACCGTCTACGAGGACGGCTCCGAGTTCGAGATCGGCAAGGGCTATGTGCTCCGCGAAGGCAAGGACGTCACCCTGATCGCCTCCGGCATCATGGTCGACGAGGCTCTGAAGGCGCAGGAAGCGCTTGAGGCGAAGGGCATTTCCGCGAAGGTCATCGATATGCCGACCTGGAAGCCGCTCGACGAGGAGCTGATCCTCGCGGCAGCCGAGGAGACCGGCGCGATCGTCACCTGCGAGAACCATCAGATCAACTGCGGCCTCGGCGCCCAGATCTCCTACCTGCTCGCGCAGAAGCGCCCGACTCCGCAGGAGTTCATCGGCATCCAGAACCGCTTCGGCCAGGTCGGCCCGCAGGATTTCCTGATGAAGGAGTACAACCT
>ONST01000161.1 GCA_900320575.1 uncultured Eubacteriales bacterium | reverse complement strand
CCGGCGATCTCCGAAGGAAGCGGCAGATCCCGGTCGACATGATCGAGCGGGCACACCGCGGAGATCTGCGCCTTTGCTCCGGCAGAAGCCTCCGCAAGAAGCGTGCGGATCTCCTCCCGGCTCAGCGTCCGTGCTTCGACCGGAAGCGTCACCTCCTTCTGTTCTTCCCCGTCTTCCGCGACCAGTTCCGCTTCGTAATCCCCTTCGCCGTAGCCGTTCCGTACCAGAAATCCGGCTCTGGCAGTGTCCGAGCGCGCCTCAATGAGATCCGACACGCCTCCGGCTGCCGCGCCGGCAAGCGGCAGAAGGAGAACCAGCAGCACTGCCCGCTCCGGCAGTTCCTGAAGCATCGGAATGCGCCGCTTCAGGAGGAGCCCCGCCGCTTTTCCTCCGCCGCTCCGCAGGAGAAAGATCCCGCAGCCCGCAGCCCAGACCGCAGCAAAGATCAGCAGTTCCATCCGTACCCCCTTTCAAATACATCTCTTTGTCCCGTCCCATCTGCCGCCGGCTCTGCAGACAGCTTCCGCAAAAAAATCTCTCCTAGATCCCCACCTCCACGATCCGGTTCCCGGCACGGACGCAGAGGAGATACACCGCCAGCGCGCAGGTCATCACGCAGGCACCGGCGACATTTCCGTAAAGAACGTCTAGAAACCCCGGAGAGGCGATCCGCAGGTAAAGAAGGATCAGGCACGGCATAAGGCTCATGATCTGCTGCTCCGACTTCCGCGCCGCAAGCGAGGCCTCGATCTCCTCCGTCACCTCGATCTTTGCGCCGATCGTATCTGCCGCGCTGCGGACGATGGCGGCCAGATCCCCGCCGCTCCGCCTGGCTGCGGAAAATACCTCCGCGAAGGCCTCCACGTCCTCCACTCCGGTCCGGAAAGCAAACTCCGCGAACACCTCTTCCGGCCGCAGCTGCAGACGGATCCTGCGGTTGAGGGCATCCATTTCCCGGACAAGCTCCGACTCCCTTCCGAGCGTATTCCGGACGTCCCTTCCGCAGGCTGAAAACGCGTGCTCCGCGGAGTAGCCGGCCCGGAACGATACCGCCAGGGAATGGAGCGCGACCCGGAAATCCGACCTCAGCTGCCTCCGGATCCGCTCCCGCTTCCTGCGGGCGGCTTCCTTCATCCAGATAATAAGGAGCGGCCATAGCACAAGGAGTCCGGCCGGATGACTGTAGAACAACAGGTCCAGCACTGCGATGAGACCGATCCCTTCCAGTGCCGCAAGCGCTGCTTCCTTCCGCGTCAGAGGGATGATCCGGTAATCGGTCCGCTTCTCCTCCGGTAGCGCCGGAGCTTTTGCGTGTGCTTCCATTCGCCGCATCGCGTCAGTCTCTCCTCTTTGTCGTCCCAGGCGAACAGGCGGTTCAGCCGCAGTTCGCCGTCCTCCATGCCATCCAGCTCCGAGATCTCCAGCACGCACCGGCTGCGGTGCGAGACGCGTCCCAGATGGACCAGCAGATCGACGCCTGCTGCGATCTGCATCCGCACCGCCCGCAGCGGAAGCGGAAGCGCCATCAGGGCCATCATTTCCAGGCGGGAAAGCATATCCTGCGCGGAATTGGCGTGAATCGTGCACAGGCTCCCGTCATGTCCGGTATTGTAGGCCTGCAGCATATCCAGCGCTTCCGCCCCGCGCAGCTCGCCGATCACCAGCCGGTCAGGCCGCATCCGCAGCGCCGACCGGATCAGGTCCCGGATCGTGATCTCCGCGGCGCCATCCATATTCGCTTCCTTCGCCTCAAGGCGCACGAGATTCTCCACATTCCGGATCTGCAGCTCCGCATTATCCTCGATCGTGATCACGCGTTCCCACGGAGGGATCGCGTCAGAGAGCACATTGAGGAAGGTCGTCTTGCCTGCCGAGGTGCCTCCGCCGATCAGCATGGAATACCCCGCGCGGACCGCCTCCTGCAGAAAATCCGCCGCCTCCTTCGTAATGCTCCCGTACCGGAGCAGGGTCTCCATGGTAATGGGATCGGCGGGAAAACGGCGGATCGTGAGGATCGGACCATTGAGCGCCGCGGGAAATACCACCGCATTGACCCGGCTTCCGTCCGGGAGACGCGCGTCTACGATGGGGCTGCGCTCATTGATCACGCGGTTGCAGGCCCCCGCCACGCGGGAAATGATATCCATCAGCAGCTCCTGCGAAGGAAATGCCAGATCCAGCCGTTCCACCGTTCCGGTCCGTTCCACAAAGACCGCGTCAGGGCCGTTCACCATGATCTCCGTCACCGTCGGATCCTCCAGAAGATCCTGCAGAAGATCCAGCCTCCGGACAGCAGAGAAGAGCTCGCGGCTCAGCGCGCTCCGCTCCTTCAGCGGGAGATAAGTCTCTCCGGCGCCGCCGGAGAGCAGCTGCGTGATCCGCTGCCGCACTTCATCATCGGTCAGTTCCTCTTCCCCGTCCAGCTCACGCCGGAGCCTTCGGAGCAGTTCCTCTTTCTCCATGGATCCTCTCTGTATGCATCGCGTACTTTGTGCTGCAGTTTCTTAAGTTTCTTCTTCCTCCAGCAGCGCCCGCACTTTCTGTCCCAGTTCCGACCAGGGCAGTTCTTCCGCAAAACGCCCCTCCTCTTCCGGGATCCGCAGTCCCGAAAGCTCCACCCGGCGGACAGGCTCCGCATCCGTAAGACACGCTTCGCGAAAGATCCTCTCTTTCTCCCGGAACACCGCATCGGATCGGACAGGCAGATAGATCCGGTCGCACAGGGCCGTCACGCCGGGACAGATAAGAGGCAGGATCCCCAGGTCCAGAATCACCCGCTCGAAACGGGATTCCTCCCGGAGGATCCGGATCAGCGCCCTCCACTCCTCCTCCGCGATCTCCGGAAGCTCCTGCGCCCTCCGAAGCGGCGGAAGTACGGTGCAGTTCCCGACCGCTCCGGCACTCTGAAGAAGTCCGGAAAGGATCTCATGGCTTCCCTCTCTTACCGCAAAGATCAGGTCCGCAAGATCCCCTTCGGCGCCCTCCGGATAGAGAATTCCGGAAGGACCGGGAAGATCCAGGCTCAGAAGGACGGTCGGGAACCGGCTTCCGAGGATCTGCGCGGCGGCCAGAGCAAAGACCGTACATCCGCAGCCGCCGGCCGGAGAACAGACTCCGATCACCTGTGAAGAAGGCCGGAGCGCCAAAAGTCCGCCTCCCGGATCCATGGAGAGCCGCGCCTCCACTGCCGTCAGAATCCCCTCCGCCTTCTGGTACTTGAAAATGCGGACAGGTTCTCCGGAGGTGCCGTCCTCTGCCGGATCCGGACCAAGAAGGATCAGCCGGTCCGAGGGCAGATGCTCCGCGACCGCCCTGCCGATCCGCTCCTCCGCGATCACCGCGTCCATCTTCGGAGCGGCAGGATCCGCAAGAAACGCCTCCGCCCCGGAAAATACATGGATCTCTACCGGAAACCGGCTGTGCCTTGATATGTAATCCGCGAAGCGTGCCGCATAGGCCGCGTCTTCGTCGCACACCGCCAGCAGCTGTTTCTTCATAGGCGCCTCCTTTACAGAAGTCCGGCCGATACACTGTACACACCCGCCAGCAGGATCGGAACGGAAAAGCAGAAATTCTCGGGAAATGCCCCCTCCCGCCTGTAAGGCCGCCGTTCTCCGCGGCTTTCCTGTCCCAGGAAGGAGACCAGATAGGAGAATCTCTCCATCGGAGAGATCCCCCTTCCGGCAATGAGGAACAGAGACACCAGTCCGCCGAAGCAGAAGGTGTACAGAAGAAAGGATGGAAGGACAGACAGGTCCAGAAAGGCCCCGCAAACAGAAAGAAGCTTGATATCTCCCCCGCCCAGCATCCTCCTGCGGAACAGGGGAAAGAAGAGAACGGGCGGAAGCAGCATGCCCGGAAGCGCCGGCAGGAT
>ONST01000010.1 GCA_900320575.1 uncultured Eubacteriales bacterium | reverse complement strand
GCGACGCCGAAACCGACAGCGACGCCGAAACCGACAGCGACGCCGAAACCGACAGCGACGCCGAAACCCACAGCCACGCCGACGCCCACGCCTGTCCCGGAGAGCTCCATCCGCATTCTGGAGCAGCCGGAGGATATGACAATCGAGGCGGACGAGCTCTACAAGTTCATCCTGCGGGTCGATAAGACCGACGGAACGGAGTTCCAGTGGCAGGTGAGCGAGGACGGCGGCGAGACCTGGCGCAATTTTGACGAGAAGAAAACTGCCAAGACCTACCGCCTGTGGTTCACGGTCACGGAGAAGATGCACAACTGGCAGTTCCGCTGCATCGCGACCAACGGAAGCGACAGCGTGACCTCCGAGCCGTTCACCGTAAGAATCGAGGGATTATGAAGAAAAAAGCTTTATACGCACTGATCCTGGCACTGATGATGACCGGCTGCGGCAGCAAGGGCAAGACGGCCTCCACCGCAGCACCGGCCCCGGCCTCCGGCGCGGAGAGCGCCGCGGCGGCAGTTCCGGAGCCGACGGAGGAAGCGGCCGTTCCGGCCCAGAACCTCTCTGAGGCCGCGGAATCCGAAGCGGAAACGGTCCCGGACGAGCTCCCTGTCATTCCGGCGGAGGAGATCGAGCTCGACGACGACGTCGAGGCGGAGTCCGACGAGTATCCGGACGTTTCCTTCACGGTGAAGGAGTACGGGACCGACGAGGACGGTTTCTACATGACCGTGGAACTGGAAAATGAGTCCGACCGTTCCATTTCCTGGCAGCTGCTGCAGGTCTCGCTCAATGACCTGATGTGCGATCCGTACTGGGAATACATCACCGATCCCGGTGAGGAGACGGAGACGACCATTTTCTGGTTCAATGATCTTCTGGAAGAATCCCATGTGGGCGACGTCACCAAGGTCCAGTTCGACCTGGTGGCGGCCGACGCCGAGGACTGGGAAGCAGAGTACTTCATCAACGGCCGCTACGTCTTCTATCCGGAGGGCAAGGATGCCTCCCGCAGCGACCGCGGCGACGTGCTCGACGGAGACGTGCTCTTCAACCGGGACTTCGGCAGCATGACCGTCGTGGATACTGAAGAAGAGGACGGCGTCCTCCTGATGACCGTCTATCTGGAGAACCGGACGGAGAAGTCGCTGGCATTTTCCGCGAACAATGTTGCTGTTAACGGCTACATCTGCGATCCCTACTGGATGGAGGAGATCGGACCGGGCAGCGGCGCCTACTCGGTGCTGGCCTGGGACGAGGACATGCTCGCCGAGTATGATCTGACAGCGGGCGACGTCACGCAGATCGACCTGCCTCTCCGGGTCTTTGATCAGGGAGATCTCAACGCGGACTTCCTGCTGGAGGAGACCATTTCTTACCGGATCGACTGACGCACTTTCTTTTGAGGGGGAATCGAAAGGAAGGAGAGAAAAAATGACACTGAGAGACGAGCTGCTTCTGCTCCGCAGCTCCACCGGCATGAACCGGAAAGTCTTCGCCGCGTATTTCGGCGTGCCCTACCGGACGATGCAGGACTGGGAGCTGGGCAACCGCCATATGCCGGAGTACCTGCTGCGCCTGATGCAGTATAAGGCGGAAAAAGAGGGACTCATCCGACAGGACTAGAGGAGACGCGTGATGTTCCGAAGAGAAAAAATGCTTCTGGCAGGGGCCGTGCTCCTCGGCGCGGCGGACCTGGTGCTGGCGGCTGACGCCTGGCGGAAGGGAAAGAAGACCACCCTTTACGACCTGGCGCTGGCCTCCGCCGAGCTGATGAAGGAAAAACTGGCGGAGGCGGAAGCCGCGCCGGATCCGGAAGGACCGGAGACGGAAGCCGCCACACGGGCAGGACTTACGGACAGAGAAACCGCCGCCAAAGACACGGGAGACGGGACCGAAAGATATGCGGAGCCCGTGCCCTCTGCGGCACAGTGAATCCATAACCAAAACGAAACGGCTGCTTTCCCGCAGCCGTTTTCGCAAAGAAGGAGCGCAAGATGTACTACATACCTGCAGCATCCGTCAGCAAGAAGCTCCGGCAGGCCGGCAAGGCCCAGGAGGTGCTCTACATCCAGGGCGGGATCGGCATCGGAAAGACCGCCGCGGTCCGCAATTACGTGAAGCGCCGGAGAGCGGTGTGGTTCGACGGAGAGTCCGGATATCTCGATAAAATGCCGGAAGAGGAGCTTTTTGGGG
>ONST01000135.1 GCA_900320575.1 uncultured Eubacteriales bacterium | reverse complement strand
TTCATATATTTGTACAATCTGAACGATTCCCGGGCGGAAAGTTTGTTCAATCTGCATCTTGAAACCCCGGAAGGTTCTGCTATAATCATCTCATCAATTGAAAAGATAAAAGGGAGTAGCGGAACGGCCGCTTTGGCCGGGCTTGAAACCGTCAGCCGATGCCGTAAGGCATCCGTATCAGGTGAGATCGCAAGACTTTTATCGTGACACGTAGTCATGATAAAAGTCTTTTTTCTTTTATCTGACCGCAGTAAAATGCCTCCGGGCGGGAAGACCCGCAGGAGGCGGAAAGGACAGGTATCTTATGGAACTTCTTCTGGTCATTGTTTTTGCAGGCTTGTTTTTCGGTATTTTAAAGGCGGCGTTCCGGTTCGCCTGGGGCGTCACCAAGTTCTTCTTCGGACTCGGCCTCTTCTGGTTCTGCCCGGCGCTCTTTGTGATCGCGGCGCTCTTCGGATGGCTGGGACACATGTGGATCCCGATCCTTATCTTCGCCCTGCTGTTCGGCGGAGGCTTCCGCAGGATCTGAGGCGCAGCAAGAGTCCATGGCATTTTCTTCCGCCGTGTGCTACACTGGTATGAGAAGGCCGCCCGCATCGGCTGCGGTGCGGGCGGACCGCTTTTCCCGTAAGTGTGAACATGACCGGGAACAGCGCACTGCACAGGAGGGAGTATGGAAAAGAGAACCTTTCATCCGGGGGACATCGTCAGGCATTTCAAGCGGGAGCTGGGCGGAGACGACCCCAACCGTTATCTTTATAAAGTGATCGGGGAGGCCCGCCACTCCGAGACCGGGGAGCGCTTCATGATCTATCAGGCGCTGTACGGCAGCTTCGAGATTTTCATCCGGCCCTATGAGATGTTCCTGAGCGGGGTGGACCACTGGAAATATCCCCAGATCCGCCAGAAGTACCGCTTTGAGCTCTGGTCGGAGGAGACGGACGCGGCCCCGCAGGAAGAACCGCACGCGGAAGCGGTTCCGCGGGAAGCGGAGCCGGAACAGGAGGCGGATGACAGCGCGCTTTCCGGGAGCGCTGCTCCGCGGCAGGGAGAGCTGTCGCTTCCGGTCTGCAGCGGTATGCCGGTGATCCCGCCGCTGGCCGCGGCGGAGGGATGCATTTTCTGCGTCAGCCTCGATTCCATCAACCAGTGGATCGCTTTCCAGGATCACCTGGACGCGAGTGCGGCGGCCCTCGGCAGGAACTTTACGGCCATATCCGACCAGGATTACATCGATCTGCTGATGGAGGCGGTGTACGGAGGACGGGCCGGCTTCGATTTCGAGGCGGAGTGGGAGACAGACCTGCTGCTCGTGACCGGCATTTCCGGTTTCTTCGGAAAATCCGGGACGCAGCAGTCCTTTGCGGCCATGCTCCTCGACCGCATGGAGAACCACCGGACGACGGTCTTCCTCGCGCCGTCCGACGAGTGGGAGCATCTGGAGACGGATGAGAGCCCTGTCCTGCGGGAGTTTCTGCGGGAACATCTGACGGAGATCCCCGCAGACGAAGACGGGGAAGCGTAACAGCAGTTTTACAGCAGCCATTTTCAAGCTTACAGAAAGGATGGTTTTATCATGAGTGAAGAGAATAAGAAGCAGGCAGAAGAGATCGTCGAGAAGGTCAAGGATCTGGTGAAGAAGGGAAATGTGTCCCGCGTCCGTATCCTCAAAGACGACAATGTCATCGTCAACCTGCCCCTGACCGCAGGCGTCGTCGGCAGCGTGGTCGTGCTCGCAGCCGCTCCGTGGGCAATGCTGCTGGCGGCCGTCACCACCATCGGCCTGGACTGCCGCGTGGAGGTCGAGAAGACGGATGGCGAGGTCATCGCGATCCAGGGCAAGGACGTCACGGAGAAGGCCGTCAAGGTCGGCGACCGCATGATGGATATGGGCGAGGCCCTCGTGGACGAGATCCGGAAAAAGAAGGACTGAGAAGCGGAGAGCGCAGGTCTTTCCGGACCGGAGCGGAAAAAACGGCAGAAGGCGGAGAATTCCGTTTTCTGCCGTTTTTTATGCTGTTCAGAGGTTCAGACGTTTCCGGACAGGCTCTCCTTCGCGAAGGCCGAGCGGTAGAGCTGCCAGTAGTAGCCCTTTTTGTCCATCAGCTCCCGGTGCGTGCCCTGCTCCACGATCCGTCCGTCCACGACGGCCAGGATCAGATCCGAATTCGTGATCGTGGAAAGGCGGTGGGCCACCACAAAGGAGGTGCGGCCCTTCGTGACCACGCCGATCGCGTCCTGGATCGCCTTCTCCGTCAGGGTGTCGATGGAAGAGGTGGCCTCGTCGAGGACCAGAAGCCGCGGATCCGCGAGCAGCGCCCGGGCGAAGGACAGCAGCTGTTTTTCACCGGTGGACAGGAGCTCGCCGCCCTCGCCGACCTCCGTGTCGAGGCCCTTCGCCATGCCCCGGACGATGCCGTCCGCGGATACCAGGCGGAGCGCCTCCCAGATCTCTTCATCCGTCGCCTCCGGTTTGCCGTAGCGCAGGTTCTCGCGCACGCTGCCGGAGAAGAGGTGGGGCGTCTGCAGCACGTAGCCGATGTGGCTGTGGAGCCAGAGCTGGGAGCGCTCGCGGGCGTCCCGCCCGTCGATGAGGATGCGCCCGCCGGTGGGTTCGAAGAAGCGGCAGACCAGATTGATCAGGGTCGATTTGCCGGCGCCGGTCTCGCCCACGATGGCCACCGAGGTGCCCTGGGGGACCTTTAAGGAGAAGTGCGAGAGCACATTTTCTTCGCCGTCGGGATAGCGGAAGGTCACGTCGTCGAATTCCACGTCCCCGTACAGATCTTCCCAGTTCTCCTTCTTCGGGGCGAAGGCGTCGCCGTACGTTTCGATGACCTCCGGGCTGTCGTGGACCTCCGGAACCTCCGCGAGGAGATCCGTGAAGCGCTCGATGTTGACCTGGATGCCGATAAAGGCGGAAATATTGCTGATGATGGTCTGCAGAGGATCGATCATGCCCAGCGCGTAGGACATGAAGACCGACAGGGTGCCGATGCGGATCACGCCCTCCCGGGTGAGGATGCCGCCCCGCCAGAGGACCACCGCCAGCGCCGCCGAGGACAGCAGGGTCACCGAGGCCGTAAAGAGCGCCGAGTAGTGGGTGGTGTGGATCGAGGTCCGGTACATGTTGCCGGTCTCATTTTCAAAATCCTTCTGCATCCGCTTTTCCACCGCCAGCACCTTGATGGTGCGCATACCGGTGATGCCCTCGTTGAAATTGCCGGTGATCCGGGAGTTGATCTCGCGCACCTGCCGGTTGAGCGAGACCAGATGCTTCTCGAAGAAGCGGAACAGGAAAACGGAGACGAGCAGCAGGAGCAGGATGAGAAGCGTCAGCTGCACGTTGGTCAGCAGCATGATCAGGAGCGCGAACAGCAGGTAGGCGCCGTTCCAGACCAGGTCCATCATCCGCCAGGAGACCGATTCCCCGATCTTTCCGGTGTCGCTCATGATCCGCGCGTGGATGTAGCCCACGTTGTTGCGGTTGAAATAGGAGAAGGAGAGGGTCTGCAGGTGGTTGAAGGACCGGTTCCGGAGGTCCCGGTCGAGGTTCATTTCCACCTTGCCGCAGTCGTACATGCTGCGGTAATTGGCCGCCACCTGCACCGCGAGGATCAGCAGGTACAGCGCAAGAAAGACCGGCAGCGTGTCCATGGTGCCCTCCGCGATGTAGTGATCCAGCGCGTAGCGGTTGAAGAGCGGGTACACGGCGTCGATCAGGCTGCTCAGGAACCCGAGAGCGACCATGAGCAGGATCGTTCCCCGGTAGGGCCTGACAAAAGGAAGGAGCCTCGGGATCCCGAACAGGGGGAGCGAGGTCTGTTTCTGTTCTTGTTCCATAGAAAATATCGTTCCTTATCGGGCCGGAGATCCGGCCTTATTGTTATTCCTGCATCTGCAGATCGAAGATCCGGCGGTAGAAGCCGTTTCGTTCCAAAAGTTCGTTGTGGGAGCCCCGCTCGAGAATGCGGCCGTTATCGAGGACCAGGATCTCGTCCGCCAGCATCAGGGTCGTCACCCGGTGGGCGATGAGGATCACCGTCGCGGAGGAGGTGCTGCTTTTGAGCGCTTCGCGGATCCGCATGTCGGTCTCCGCGTCCACGGCGGAGAGGGAGTCATCGAAGATCATCACCGGAGGCTTCCGGATCAGCATCTGGGCGATGGCCGTCCGCTGTTTCTGCCCGCCGGACAGGGTCACGCCGCGCTCGCCTACGAAGGTCTCGTAACCGGAGGGGAATTCCTCCACCGATTCCGCCAGGGCGGCGATGGCAGCCGCCTCGCGGATGGCGTCCATGCCGGCCGATTCCTTCGTGACCGCGATATTTTCCGCCAGCGTGCGGGAGAAGAGGTAGGGCTCCTGCAGCACCATGCCCACGTTCTTCCGCAGGTAGGCCGCGTCGATCTCCTGCAGATCCGTATCTCCGATGAAAATATGCCCCTGGTCCTGCGGGAGATCCCACAGGCGCGTCAGCAGCGAGACCAGCGTGGACTTGCCGGAACCGGTGGTCCCGAGGATGCCGACCGTCTTCCCGGCCGGGACGGTAAAGCTCACGTCGGAGAGGACGGGCTCCTGTGCCCCGGGATAGGTGAAGGAGACGTGCTCGAAGCGGATGTCCCGGTCCATCGGGGGCAGTTTCGCTTCCTTCGGCGCTCTCTCCGGCGCGGAATTCATGATGTAGCGCAGACGGTCGATGGAGATCCCTGCCTTGCTCATTTCGGAAATGACGCGCCCCAGCATGCGGACGGGCCAGGTGAGCATCGCGTTGTAGGAGACGAAGGCGATGTATTCGCCTGCCGTGATCTGCCCGTTCACCGCGAAGACCGCTCCCATGACCGTGACCAGCAGGAGCTGGAGGCCGGTCATGATGTCGCCGGCGGCCCAGTAGAGGGACAGCAGGCGGATCAGGTGCACCCAGAAGGAGGTGTAGGACGCGTTCTGCTTTTCGAAGCGCTCCCGCTCGAAGATCTCGCGGCCGAAGGCGCGGACCACCCGTACGCCGGTCAGGTTCTCCTGCGCGATGGCGGAGAGTTTTCCTTCCTCGGTGTCCGCCTTTTCGAAGGCGCTTCCGATCCGGCCGTGGAAGAAGAGCGAGAAGCCCACCACGGCGGGAGTGAACAGGGAGGCGGCCAGCGTCATGGGCACGCTGATCCCTGCCATGAAGGCGACGGCCATCACGATGAGCACCAGGATCCGCACGAAGGAGGTCAGGTGCTCCGAGAGGAAGGTCTTCAGCATTTCCACGTCCGAAGTGCAGCGCTGGATGATGTCTCCGGTGCTGTTCTCACTGAGCCAGGAAAAGGGGAGTGAGAGGATGTGGGAGAAGAGGCTGTCCCGGGTGTGCCGGACCATGGTCTCCGCCCCCATGGAGTTCAGCAGGCGGAAGAGGTAGCGGAACGCGGCCGCTCCGAGGGCGGTCAGGACGACTGCTCCCGCGATGAGGCCGGGATGCGCCCGGAGGCCCTCCACGCCGCCCGCCGCGGCCAGCAGGCGCGCCAATGGCCCGGTGAACTGCACCGGGTCGTCGCCGATCACGCTGTCTACCGTGAAGGATATGATGCGCGGGCCGATCATGTCGAGGAGCGATACGCCGCAGGCGCAGAGCATGCTGAGCGCGAAGAAGCGCAGGCTCCCCTTCAGGAAAAAGCGCACCAGGGATATTTTTGTCGGGAATCGTTCTGTCTTATTCATAGCACTGCTCATTATAGCCGATTTCCCGGAATTTGCAAACGTTCGGGAGGGGGTAATTTCTGCTAATTGTATCAGCGGTCTGCGGATCTGCCCTGCCGGATCATCTGCCCCGAACGGCTTTACTTATTGAGCCGCCGGATCCCTGACACCTGCCCGCCGGATTTCTCCCGCACGGGTATTTTCAGGAACAAGAAGACAGGTCCTTATTGAAACACCGGATGCAGCCGCCCGCCTCCGGCTGTCTGTAACCGCAAACGGCTTCCGCAGCGGGAACAGCTAAATCACTCCTCAACGAGGCGAAAACCGTTCAGAAAAATCCAAAACTCGCTTCGCTCAGACAGTTGGATTTTTCTTTCACAAGGCCTCG
>ONST01000013.1 GCA_900320575.1 uncultured Eubacteriales bacterium | reverse complement strand
CCTGGGACGAGGCGCGCGGCATTTCCATTTTCAAGATCGCGATCGGCATGATGGACGCCGACGACACCAGCAAGCAGAGGATCTCCAAGTATCAGGAGGCCAAGGGCTTCTCGGATCCGTCGATGCTCGCGACCTACATGGGCATGGGCCAGACCCAGGCACAGATCGACGCAGCGAACAACACCGCCGGCGCGATGACCGGCCTGATGGGCGTCGGCATGATGGGCGGACTTCCGCAGGGCGGAGCCAATATCGCGGACCTGATGGCACAGGGCCAGAAGCCGGCGGCTCCCCAGGCGGCAGCTCCCGCACCGGCTCCGGCACCGCAGGCGGCCGGCTGGACCTGCCCGGACTGCGGCACCGCGAACAGCGGCAACTTCTGCACGAACTGCGGCACCGCCCGTCCGGCAGCTCCCGCGGTCAACAACTGCGGCAACTGCGGCTACGCGTTCCCGGATCCGGCGAATCCCCCGAAGTTCTGCCCGAACTGCGGCACGAAAGTACAATAATTTTTCAATTATAATCTCAGGGGCAAAGTTCGCGCTTTGCCCTTGAATTGCGCCGGTAAATACGCTAAAATAGCTAAGTCTGAAGATTATTATTCTACTGGAACTAAGGAGGTTCTTTGACAATGGACAGAGTCAAGAGAAATGTCATCGTCGGTCAGTCCGGCGGCCCCACTGCAGCCATCAACAGCTCTCTGGCGGGTGTTTACAGAACTGCGAAAGAGCGCGGCTACAACAAGATCTACGGCATGATTCACGGCATTCAGGGTCTTCTGGAAGGCCGCTACATTGATCTTTCCGAGCATATCACCAACTACCTCGATGAGGAGCTTCTGAAGAGAACGCCGGCTTCCTATCTGGGATCCTGCCGTTTCAAGCTTCCGGAGATCCATGAGAAACGCGAGGTGTTCGATCAGATCTTTGCCAAGCTCGACGAGCTGGAGATCGACTGCTTCATCTACATCGGCGGAAATGATTCCATGGATACCATCAAGAAGCTTTCCGATTACTCCCTGCTGAACGGCTCCAAGATCCGCTTTGTCGGCTGCCCGAAGACCATCGACAACGACCTGGCTCTGACGGACCACACTCCGGGCTTCGGTTCTGCCGCGAAATACATCGGCACCTCCGTCAAGGAAGTCATCCGCGACGGTCTGTCGCTTGAGACCCCGCACGGCCAGATCGTGATCATCGAGATCATGGGCAGAAATGCCGGCTGGCTCACCGGTTCCGCAGCGCTCGCACAGGGCGAGGACTGCCTCGGCCCGGATGCGATCTATCTGCCGGAGCTTCCCTTCGATGTGGATAAGTTCGTCGAGAAGTGCCGCAAGGGCCTCGAGGAGAAGCCTTCTCTGGTGATCGCGATCTCCGAAGGGATCCATACCGAGGACGGCACCTATATCAGCGAGTTCGGCAGCGCCTCTGATTATGTCGACGCGTTCGGCCACAAGATGCTCACCGGTACCGCCAGCTATCTGGCGAACGTGCTCGCTTCCCGCCTGGGCTGCAAGACCCGCGCGATCGAGCTTTCCACCCTGCAGAGAGCAGCCAGCCATCTGGCCTCCCGCGTGGATATCATGGAAGCCGCTTCCGCAGGCGGAGCTGCCGTCAAGGCCGCGGACGAGGGCGATTCCGGCGTGATGATCGTCTTCAACCGCATTTCCGAGGATCCGTATCTGTGCTCCACCGAGGTGAAGGACGTTCACCGCATCGCCAACGAGGAGAAGCTGGTCCCGAGAGAGTGGGTCAACGAAGAAGGCGACAACGTCACCAAGGATTTCGTGGACTATGTCCGTCCGCTGATCCAGGGCGATGTCTCTCCGGTCATGGTGGACGGTATTCCGCGCCATCTGTACAAGCCGGGCTACGAGAAGCTTCTGTAATTTCATTCGTATACCTGTATCCGGCAGGATTCCGGGCCGCTTTCACGCGGTCCGGGATTCCGCCGCGTTTCCATGTATATAGCAACTCTATTTTTTAACCAGGAGGAAAAACAATGGCAAAATGGGTTTACCTGTTCACCGAAGGCAACGCTGACATGCGCGAACTTCTCGGCGGCAAAGGCGCGAACCTCGCGGAGATGACCAATATCGGTCTTCCGGTCCCGCAGGGCTTCACCATCACCACCGAGGCCTGCACGCAGTACTACGAGGACGGCAGAGAGATCAATCCGGAGATCCAGGCACAGATCGAAGAGTATATCGGCAAGATGGAAGAGATCACCGGAAAGAAGTTCGGCGATAAGAAGAATCCGCTGCTGGTCTCTGTCCGCTCCGGCGCGAGAGCTTCCATGCCGGGCATGATGGACACCATCCTGAACCTCGGTCTCAATGAGGAGGTCGTCGAGGCGATCGCCGAGATGTCCGGAAACGAGAGATGGGCGTGGGACTGCTACAGAAGATTCATCCAGATGTACTCTGACGTCGTCATGGAAGTCGGCAAGAAGTATTTCGAGGAACTTATCGACCAGATGAAGGAGAAGAGAGGCGTCAAGCTCGACGTCGAGCTGACTGCTGCAGACCTGAAGGAACTGGCAGGCCAGTTCAAGAACGAATACAAGGAGAAGATCGGCGCGGACTTCCCGAGCGATCCGAAGGAACAGCTGATGGGTGCCATCAAGGCCGTGTTCCGCTCATGGGACAACCCGCGCGCCAACGTATACCGCCGCGACAACGACATCCCGTATTCCTGGGGAACCGCTGTCAACGTGCAGTCCATGGCGTTCGGCAACATGGGCGACGACTGCGGTACCGGCGTTGCCTTCACCCGCGATCCGGCGACCGGCGCGAAGGGCCTGTTCGGTGAATTCCTGACCAACGCCCAGGGCGAAGACGTCGTGGCCGGCGTCCGCACCCCGATGCACATCACCGAGATGGAGCAGAAGTTCCCGGAGGCGTTCAAGCAGTTCAAGGAAGTCTGCAGCACGCTCGAGAATCATTACAGAGACATGCAGGATATGGAGTTCACCGTCGAGCACGGCAAGCTCTACATGCTGCAGACCAGAAACGG
>ONST01000234.1 GCA_900320575.1 uncultured Eubacteriales bacterium | reverse complement strand
GTAACGCAGCTGTGCGTTGGCCGCCGAATGGGCGCTCGTGCAGGCACGGCGCCCTCGCTCCGGCCTTATCGCGAAACAAAAAAAGAACAGGCGCCGCAGCTGCGGCGCCTGTTCTTTTTTGTTTCTCCCGTCTCAGCTGAAATACACCAGATCCTGCTCCGGCGCCGTCGTCGGCTTCACCGAAAGCGCCCTGAACACCGGGCCCTTGCCCTTGTAGACCTTCATGTATTTCCACTGGATCTCGGCAGTCACCTCGACCCATTCGCCCATCGGAAGGGACGGTGAATCTTTATACTCGCAGACGTAGCCGATGAACTGGGTGTCTTCCGCGCAGCAGGTCATCGCCATGCGTCCGGGCACGAAATACGGGGCGTTCTCCTGCTTGCTCTTCAGGATCCTTCCGCGGAAATGCGCCTTCTTCCCGAGATAGCGCTTCGGATTGTCGCGCAGATCCACGTAGAAAATACCGTAATCCATATCCTCCACGTCGATAACCGGCGCGTTCAGATCGTAGGGAACGGAGTCCTCGAAGATATCGATGACCTCCCGGTCCATATCCTCGAACATGATCTCGCAGCCCGGATTCACGACCTTGATGCTCCGGCGGAAATTCGCCAGGGGCAGGTCGTCCGTGCAGCGGTTGAAGAGGACCATGTCCGCGTTCCGGGACATTTCCACGAAGAGAGACTTCATGTTGTTCTGATAGATCTGGAAGGTGGAGGCGTCCACAGTCACGATCTCCTGCATGAGCCACCAGCCCTTGGGCAGCTTCATGTCCTCAAAGGCCTTGACGCTCCACAGGGGATTGTACTCGATGACGACCCGCCCCGGATGATACTTCCGGTCGAGCTCGGCGAGCTTTTTCTCCGTGAACTCCTCCTGCTCCGTCACGTCCGCGTAGAGGACCCCGTATTTGAGCATGGCCTTCGGGTCATACTCCTCCTCGCCCTCCTCGGTATTGATGAGCAGCGTCGGCTCGTCGATCTGAAAATAGTCCTGCCGGACCGTGTAGTCGAGGAACGAGGTCTTTCCGCTCTCCAGAAATCCGGTGATCAGGTACACCGGCACCCGCATATCATTTTCTGCCATAATCCTATCCTTACAGACCGAACAGCTCCGCCAGTTTGTCTTCCTTCAGCTCCGCGCCGATCACGCACAGTCTGCCCGTGTACTCCGGCTCGCCGCCGCGGACGTCGCATTCGCCGGGAACCATGTCGAAATAGATCCACTCGCCGTTCTCGCCGGCCACCATGCCCTTCGCGCGGAGGACGGTGCCGTACTCCTCATTTTCCGAGAGGGTATGCAGGATCTCTTCGATCTTCTCCGGGGTGTACTTCCGGATGGTCTCGCGGCCCCAGCTCGTAAAGACCTCGTCGGCGTCGTGGTGGTGATGGTGGTGGTGATGGTCATGATCATGGTGATGATGGTGCTCATGCTCCTCTTCATGGTCATGATGATGGTGCTCATGCTCCTCTTCATGGTCATGATGATGGTGGTGATGATGCTCGTGCTCGTCCTCGTCTTCCTCTTCCGGAAGCTTCGTGAGGTCGATCTTCACGCCCTCCATGGTCTCGAGCACCTTCGCGCCGCCAAGCTGAGCGACCGGCGTCGTGATGATCGTCGCGTCCGGATTGATCCCGCGCAGGAGGGTCAGCGCCTCCTCCACCTTCTCCGTGGTCGCCTTTTCGGTATCCGTGCGGCTCAGGATCACGGTGCCGGCGGACTCGACCTGGTTCTTGTAGAACTCGCCGAAATTCTTCAGGTAAATGCGGCACTTCAGCACGTCCACCACGGTAGCGGCGGAATTGACCTCCACGCCCGCCTCTTCCTTGACGTTTTCCACGGCGCGGATCACATCGGAGAGCTTGCCGACGCCGGAGGGCTCGATGATGATGCGGTCCGGATGGTACTGCTTCGCCACCTCGCCGAGGGCGGTGCCGAAATCGCCGACCAGGGAGCAGCAGATGCAGCCGCTGTTCATTTCCCGGATCTCGATGCCGGCCTCCTTGAGGAAGCCGCCGTCGATGCCGATCTCGCCGAATTCATTTTCAATGAGGACCACCTGCTGGCCCTTGAGGCCATCCGCAAGCAGTTCTTTGATCAGAGTGGTCTTTCCCGCTCCCAGGAAGCCGGAAATAATGTCTACTTTCGTCATTTGATGTCACCTCGATTTCTTCTATAAAAAAGGATGTCAGAATGAACCTGTTTGCCGGGAGAAATGCGTGCCGGAAACGGGCGTCCGCCGCACACCTCCGCAGAAAAGCATTATTTCATTTTCCGCGGAAATAGTCAAGTCCCCTCCCCGGAATCCGGCGATTTCCGCCCAAAAACGCGCCGCTTCGTCATCGGCAGATGATGTGTTCCCGCGCACAAAAACGCGGACGGGATGACCCGTCCGCGTTCTGCGTGTTTTCAGTTCATTATGTAAATCTGCGGATCGCCAGGATCGTCGCGTCGTCGGCGTCGCGGTCATAGGTGATGCCGTAGGCCGCGCCCTTCGCCTCGATGATCATGCCGTGGCCGTCGTAGATCGCCACGTGTCCGGAGTAGCAGATGACGTCGCCCGCCACCGCGTCGGACAGGGAATCCACCTTCCTGCCGGCGCTTCTCCATCCGCTGGAGGTCCGGTAGCCGCCGCTGTAGGCGCCGGTGTTCTTCAGGCACTGCCACACGAAATGCGAGCAGTCGATGCCGTTGGTCAGGGAGTTCCCGCCATAGACGTAGGGGTTGCCGACCCACTGCTTCGCGTAGGAGACGATCCGGTTCCCGAGGCCGGCATCGTAATCATCGTCGTCGTCCTCTTCTTCCTCAGCCGCCCGTCTGGCTTCCTCTTCCGCCTTCTTGCGGGCTGCTTCCTCCGCAGCTTTCTTCGCCTCTTCCTCGGCCTTCGCGCGCTTTTCCGCCTCTTCCGCGGCTCTCCGCTCGGCCTCTTCCTTCTCCTTCGCGGCGCGCTCCGCGGCTTCCTCCGCGGCCTTCGCCTCGGCTGCGGCCTTCTTCGCGGCTTCCTCGGCCTTTCTGGCTGCCTCTTCCGCCGCTTTCTTCGCGGCTGCCGCCTCACGCTCCGCCTTCTCCTTCGCAGCCTTCGCGGCCGCGTCGTCCTTCGACGATGTGGAGGAAGATGCAGACTTGGAGGACGCGGCTTCCGCGGCCTTCTTCGCCGCTTCCGCCTGGGCCGCTGCCTGGGCCGCCTGCTGGCGGGCCGCCTCGGCCTTATCTCTTAAAGAGTTCGCCGCAGCTGTGGTGCTGGCCACCTCAATGGCCGCATCCTGCGCGGAGGCGTCGATGGACGCCAGAGCTGCCTGCTCCTCGCTGATCAGCTGGCTGAGCCGGGCTGCCTGTGCGCGGGCCTCTTCGATCTCTTCCTCGTAGTTCTCGCTGGTGCGCTTCTTCTCCTCGATCTCCTCTTCCAGCTCTTCGTGCTGGGCGTCGAGGTCTTCTTTCTCCGCCTCCAGAACGAACTTCTGATCCTCGAGCGCTTCCTTCTGGTTCTCCAGCTGGGTCTCGAGCGCCTCGACCTCATAGACGGTGGCGATGTAGTTCTCGAACATCTCCCGGTCCGCCTTCTGGATCTGCGTCGCGTACTCCGCCTTGTTGAGGACCGAGACCACGTCGTCCGATTCCAGGATCACTGCCACCCAGCCGGCGTTTCCGCCGTTCTCGTAAATATACTGGATGCGCAGCTTCATATCCTTGTACTGCTTGTCGCGCTGCGCTTCCGCTTCCTTCAGATCCTCCTTGGTGACCTCGATCTCTTTCTCGGTCTCCACGATCTCGTCCTCGGTGAGCTCGATATCCTGTTCCGTCTCGTCGATCCGGAGCATCAGATCCACGAGATCTTCGTTCATCTCGCTGATCTCCGCCTCGATCTCGGCGCGTTCCTCGACCAGGTCGTTCAGGCGGGACTGGGTCGCCGCCAGTTTTTCTTCATTGGTATCGGCAAATGCCGTCGCTGCAAGGGATACCGTAAGTACTGCCGAAAGGATGGATGTAACGATTCTTTTCTTCATAAAAGACCTCAATTTTGCCACTGACACGCCGGATCCGTCCCTCATTCCGAAAGCGGCGCAGTTTCGTGTTGCTTCGTCTTTCCCTCAAAATATCGTTACCACTATACTCCTTTCGTTCCTCTTTTTCAAGTTTTTATTACGTTCTGTTACATTTTTATTAAACAAAGTTTTGTATTATTTTTCAGAAAATCTGTGAAAAACCACAACCGGCGGTGCATGTCAGCCGAAAGCCCCGACCAGCTTTGCGAGCGGCTCGATCACCTTCGCCAGATCCTCGATCGCCTGGTTCAGATGTTCGAAATCCACGTTGTTGAAGTTGCTGATGGCCTCGTTGATGGCCTCGGTATTTTCCACGACCACCTTGTCCACGTTCTCGACCATGGTATCGATGCCCTCCAGGGACTTCTGCGCGGAGCTCACGAAGGTCTGGGTATCCTCGACGAGGGTCTTCGTCTGATCGACGGTCTCGGACACCTGCCGGAGCGTGACGACGACCCGCGGGACGAGAATGGCCAGTGTGAGCACCATCACCAGCAGCATCGCGGCCGATACGATCGCGGCGATCTTCTGCCCGCGGGCGCTCTTCCGCTGGTTCCGCACCAGCTCCACCAGAAGCGCATGGCTGTCCATCCGTTCCAGCTCGTCCGCCCCCGCGCCGTTCCACTGATTCATCTCCATATCCTGCATGTTCTGCATCGCAAAGCCCTCCTTCGAAGAATCGATCTGCCTGCGCCGCCGCAGGGAAAAGCCCCCGCCCATAAGCTGCGCTTTCCGGTCTCTTAATTTTATCATAAAGCCGCAGAGAATGCCCCACAAATCGAAAAAAACGTGCTAAACTGAATTTCGGCCGGAACAGCTTACGGCCCACATCAGGAGGAACCATTATGAGCAAGAAGATCAAAAAGCCCGTACTCGAATACGTATGGAAGGACCGGAAGCGCAACTTCCTGGGACTCCCCTGGACCTTTACCAAATACCGCCTGACGAAGGACCGCCTGTTCATCATTACCGGTCTCTTCAATACCCGCGAGGACGAGGTGCGGCTCTACCGCATCACCGACACCACGATGACCCGCTCCTTCGGCCAGAAGCTGACCGGCACCGGAACCATCCACTGCGACTCCGCCGATCAGACCATGAAGAATTTCGATATCAAAAATATCAAACACCCCCGCGAGTTCAAGGAGCTGTTCTCGGATCTGGTGGAGACCTCCCGCCGCGAGAACCGCGTCTACATGCGGGAAAATATGGGAGGCGGCCACGGCATGCCGCCCCGTCCCGGGGACGATCCGGACAGCCTCGGCTACGAGCCGGATGAGCACGACTGGGTCGAGCCGCTCGACGAGGACGACGAGACAGACAACCACTGAAAAAGGCGGAAGCGCGCGCTTCCGCCTTTTTGTTCCCGACCGGACGGGCAGGCAAGAGCCCGTCCGGTTTTTTTCACAGGATCAGCCCGCGTACATGACGCCCTCGAAGATCTCATCTTCGTCGGTGCCGTCGATCGTGCCCGGGTATTCGGAGTTGTCCACCTCCAGCCACACGTAGGTCCCCTCGTCAGACCGCAGCTCCACATGGCCGTCTCCGTCCATGCCCACGATCACGAAAATGGAGTCCTCCGGGAACCAGTCCTCGCCGTCCGGATCGCCCCGATGATCCGTCAGCACCGGAAGCTCCATGTCGTCCCGGAGCCGCAGGGCCCTGGTGTAGAACTCGGTGGTGTAATAGGGCGGCGTTTCCACCTGCATCGGCAGGCCGTCCGTCCCCACGGAGACCTCCTGCGCGCCGCTGTTGGTGCCCAGAAGATCGAAGCTTCTGCCCATCCAGAAGCAGTCCGGATCCTCAAGATAGCGGCTGCGGACGTACTCCTCCACCTCGCCGAGATCCGTGATGTCGTCCGGTTCGATGCGGATCACCTGCGTGGAGGCGTAATCGTCCTCCTGATTCAGCTGCACGTAGAGGTAAGTCCCCCCGTCCGCCGTCTTCACGTAGTAGGGCTGAATACTGTAGGTCCATTCATTTCCTTCGAAAGAGAGTTCCGTCTCTTCGATCTGGACCGTCCAGTCCTCTACAGAGCCGTCGTCGTAGTGGCCGTAGAGCATGACGTTGCGCTTCGTATCGTCCGGACCGGCCGGCACCATGTCGAGCTGATAGGAGAACTCGTCCTCATTATCGAGCATCCTGCGCATCGGCATCGCATAGGACTGCGGGAGGTCGAGATAGTTCTTCTGGAAGAGGTCGCCGTACTCCGAGAAGGGGAGAAGGATCTCCTGTTCCGGATAGTATTCGCCGTCGTCCGAGCCCTCCGCGATGATCACATGCAGGCCGTCGTAGCCCAGGCCCCAGTTGATGTCGTCTGTCATGATCTGGAGCTTCATTTCCGACTCATTCATCCAGGTGTCCAGCTCGTCGAGCTCGTCCACCAGCAGGTCGGTCACCTCGTTGATATCCCTTACGACGTCCGAAAGCGCCAGCTCCGCGCCGGTCTCCGGATCATAGTTGTAGAACCAGCCGAAGTTCGAGCCCCACTCGAAGGGGACCTCGGTATAAGAGTAATAGCTGACGATGCGGCTGTCCGCCCGAAGCACGTCCGCGGTGTGGGCGAAGTCGTTGTACTCGTCCTTCAGGAATTCGTCGGAGACGCCTGCCGCGTAGCCCTGCATATAGCTGTTCATCTCCGTCAGCTTCTCATTGAGGGCCTCGTAGCGGTCCGCCTGCTCCAGCTCCAGCGAGGTGTAGGTGGCGGAAGCTCCGCTGAATCCGTCGTCGTCATTCCAGTATTTCGTCTGGTCCACATCGAAAATATGGGGGACAGCCCGCAGGTGCAGCTTCTCCACGCTGTTGGGGCCGGCCTTGCTGTCCGGCGCTTCCGCAGGTTCCGAATCCGGGACCATGGACTCCGCCGGGACCGCCTCCTGGCTCTCCGCTGCCGGAGCCGCAGAAGAAGCGGGGCTCTCCGCAGTCTTTCCGGAGCAGCCGGCGAGCGTCAGGACCAGCGCCGCGCCGAGGGCGGCCGCCCGTCTTCCCGTCTGCAGCAATCTGTGTTTTCTCATCTGATTCCTCCTGTTTTTGTAAAATATACTTCTGTTTCTTTTACATTTCCTTCCACTTTCGGCCTTCCGGCCTGCCTGAATCATAGCACAGGACGATCAAATGGGCAAGACAGGCTTATGCCTGCGGCACCCCCGCATAAGGCACACTGCTAGTTCTTCTCTCCGGGCACAGGCTGTTCCTCTTCCCAGGCCCGCGTGATCCGGAAGATCGCGGAATAGAGCTCCCGTATAGAGGGCCGCTCCGCCTCCTCCGTCATCGCCGAGACGCTCTCCAGCTTCTCTTCCTCCCGGGAGGGATCCCGGACCGGAAGTCCCCGGGCCGCCTTCGCCGCGCCGGCCTCCTTCGCCAGCTCCAGCCGGCGGCAGAAGAGCTTCACAAGCTCCTTGTCAAGCAAGTCGATCTCTTTTCTGCATTCGTTCAGATCCATATTCTTCTCCTTTCTTCCGGCGGAGCTTCCTTATTCTTCCGGTCAACATAGTTTTAATTGAATCACCGGATACAGGACACCCGCTTCCATCTGTCTGTAACCGCAAACGGCTTTACTTGTTGTCCCGCCGGATCTCTGACACCTGCCCGTCGGATCCCCGCCGGACAGCTTCCGCGCGGGGAACTTCTAGATATTGCGTTCGTCATTGCTAAAAACGCTCGCAAATATCTCAAACCGGTTCATGAGCCGCAGCGGATAGCGGCTCATGAATCCGCCTGCGGCGGACACACCCTGACGGGTGTGCCAGACACGGCTGAGAATCACCTGATGTGATTCACAGCCTTCCCTGCGGTCAGACAGTGAGATATTTGCTTCGCAGCGCAAATCCTTCACGCAATAAGAAGTTCCAGCCGCTTGTGCAGATTGTCCG
>ONST01000147.1 GCA_900320575.1 uncultured Eubacteriales bacterium | reverse complement strand
TGTTGTCCATCGCCTTCATGGCGTCCTCGGGAATATACTGGAACTGTCCGGCCGCGCCCTCGGTGATATTGTAGCTCTCGGTCTCCGTATATTCGGTATCTCCGGTCGTCCAGGTCCGCACATTGCTGGCGCTTACATCGAACACCGCGTTGCCCGTAAAGGAATAGAGCCAGAAGGGAATATACATGCCCTTGATCTTTTTGACTGTGGCCTCCTTCGTAAAGAGGCGCGGCGTCAGGATCGACTGTCTGCAGAGCTTCCGGTAGGCATCCTCCACTTCTTTCCGTTCCTTCTCAAAGGGAAGGATGTAGTCCGGCTGGAACTCGCCGCTTAAGTTTCCCTCGAGCGTGATCGCCCGGTTGCAGTAGACGCAGGTGGTCGCGGCAGTCTCTTTCGAGGTGATGACCTCCGCGCCGCAGTGCGGGCATTTGTAGATCACCAGGTTCGCGTTTACGGAATCATCCGTAGCGTACTGCCCTTCGGCAGATTCCGCATGGTCGACGCTGCTCTCCGCATGTTCCGCCGAAGAAGCCCCGGCCGTTCCCTGGGCCTCGTCGTCCGGCAGATACGCGTATTCGGAAGGGTCGAACTGGGAGTTGCAGTACTCGCAGTTCAGCTTCCCGCTCTTCGGATCGAAGTAGAGCTCTGCGCCGCAGGTCTTACAGCTGTATTTTGCCATACTCACCTCCTGTTGCGCGTTGTGGTCAGAAACCGGAAAATCCCCCCTGCATGGTCTGCGCGTGCAGGGATGCGGGAGGATTTTCGTATATAACGATTATAAAACAAATTTGTCCCGGAAATAATCCCGGAGTTCGCTGACCGGTACGCGGACCTGCTCCATGGTGTCGCGGTCGCGGACCGTCACGGCGTGATCTTCTTCGGAATCAAAGTCGTAGGTAATGCAGTAGGGCGTTCCGATCTCGTCCTGGCGTCTGTAGCGCTTGCCGATGGCGCCGCGGTCGTCGTACTCGCAGTTGAAGTCGCGGCTGAGCTGCGCGTAGATCTCCTGCGCCGGGCCGGCCAGCTTCTTGGACAGCGGAAGCACGCCGATCTTCACCGGCGCGATGGCCGGATGGAAATGCAGGACCGTGCGGACGTCGTTCTTCTCCGCGTCCAGCACCTCTTCATCGTAGGCGCTGCAAAGGATCGCCAGCACCATGCGGTCTGCGCCGAGCGACGGCTCGATGACGTAGGGGATATATTTCTCCTTCGTCTCGTCGTCGAAATAGGTCATATCCTCGCCGGAGACCTCCTGGTGCCTGCCGAGGTCGTAGTCCGTGCGGTCGGCGATGCCCCAGAGCTCGCCCCAGCCGAAGGGGAAGGTGAACTCCACGTCGGTAGTGGCCTTGCTGTAGAAGGAAAGCTCCGCCTGGTCATGATCGCGGAACCGCAGCTCCTCTTCCTTCAGGCCGAGGGACAGCAGCCATTTCTTCATGAAATCCTTCCAGTAGGCGAACCACTCGAGATCCGTTCCCGGCTTGCAGAAGAATTCCAGCTCCATCTGCTCAAATTCGCGGGTACGGAAGGTGAAATTGCCCGGAGTGATCTCGTTCCGGAAGGATTTTCCGATCTGGCCGATGCCGAAGGGCAGCTTCTTCCGGGAGGTGCGCTGAACATTCTTAAAATTGACGAAAATGCCCTGTGCGGTCTCGGGCCGCAGGTAAACGGTATTCTTCGCGTCTTCCGTCACGCCCTGGAAGGTCTTGAACATCAGATTGAACTGACGGATCTGGGTGAAATTATGCTTGCCGCAGGAGGGGCAGGGGATCTGATGCTCCTCTACGTACTGCTCCATCTCCTCGTTGGACCAGCCGTCGACGGAGCCTGCGAGCTCCAGGCCCTTCTCCGCCGCGAAATCCTCGATCAGCTTGTCTGCGCGGAAACGCTCGTGGCACTCCTTGCAGTCCATCAGCGGATCCGAAAAGCTTCCCAGATGACCGGAGGCGATCCAGGTCTGCGGATTCATCAGGATCGCGCAGTCCAGGCCTACGTTCCAGGGGCTCTCCTGGATGAACTTCTGCCACCAGGCGCGCTTGACATTGTTCTTCAGCTCGACGCCCAGGTTTCCGTAATCCCAGGTGTTGGCCAGACCGCCGTAGATCTCGGAACCCGGGAAAATGAAGCCTCTGGACTTCGAGAGCGCGACGATTTTTTCCATTGTTTTTTCCATAATACTGTCTCCTCGCTGTTGATAGCGCCGCGCCTTCGGATTTCGCACGGCTTCAGGGCATTTCTTACGAAAATCAGGTCTGCGTACAGCTCCGCTTCAGCCCCTCTTCCCATCTATTATACTAAAACGCAGGGGAAAGTGCAAAGATTATTCCCCCAATTCTTCAATAACCGCCAGACTTTTCAGCGTTCTGTCCACTGCGCGGCGCCTGCCGTTCTCCACGGCCTCCGCAAAGGCCTCCATCGAAGTCTCCGACAGGGAAAATGCGAACAGCCTCGCAAAGGGCGCTCCGGACGCATACCCGAGGGCGTAAAAGGCTCCCGGATCCAGATCTCCCGGCTCCTCCGGCGGCGCGAAATCTCCGTTTTCCACCATCATCCGGCATTCGAAGATCCGGCGGATCAGTTTCGGAGGAAGGCTTTCCCGCTTCAGCGCGCGCAGCGCCGTGTACAAGAGGTCCACCATGCCGTAGGCCTCCATCCCCTCCTGCCCGTAATAGGAAGCGAGCTCCAGAAAATAGAACCCGTACCAGACGCCGGGCTGCACCTGGGCCAGCTCCGTGAAGTAGTCGATGACTTCGGCTCCGGCGAAGGTGTAGGCGTCCCGGCCCTCGTAGAGGGTGAAGCGGGCGAAGACAAAGGGGTTCGTCGCGGCGAGGAACGGGCTCGTCGCCCGGCGGGCGCCGCGCGCGAAAGCAGTGATCCGTCCCCGCTCCCGGGTCAGGATCACACAGCGCCTGTCATATTCTCCCACCGGCTGCGCCTGCAGCACCACGCCGGTCAAGCGGCAGTCTTCTCTCATGACTGTTTCTCGTACCCGAAATTCTTCAGCTGTACTTCGCTGTCTCTCCAGTTGGTGCGGACCTTGACGAACAGCTTCAGGAACACCCTGGTGCCCAGCATCTGCTCCAGCTCATAGCGCGCGTTCATGCCGATCTTCTTCAGCATCGCGCCGCCCTTACCGATAATTATGCCCTTATGGCTCTCCTTCTCGCAGACGATCACCGCCTCGATCGAAGTAAGAGACCCTTCCTCCGCGAAGCGCTCGATCATCACCGCGATCCCGTGGGGAATCTCCTTATCAAGGGCGTGCAGCGCCTTTTCGCGGATCACCTCCGCGGCGATCTGCCGCATCGGCTGGTCCGTCAGGGTATCGGCGTCAAAATACATCGGTCCTTCGGGGAGATATTTCAGCACCGTGGTCTTCAGATCGTCGAGATTCTGATCCCGCAGGGCAGAGACCGGCACGATCTCCGCGAAATCCATCAGTTTCCGGTATGCGGCGATGATCTCGAGGATCTTCGTTTTTTCAATCGTATCGATCTTGTTGATCACGAGGATCACCGGCGTCCTCGTTCCCTTCAGCTTCTCCGCGATCTCCCGGTCGCCCTCCCCGATATAGGAAGAAGGCTCCACCAGAAAGAGCACCACGTCCGCCTCCTCCAGCGTTCCGGAGGAGACCTCCATCATGTAGGCGCCCAGCCGGTTCTTCGCCTTCCGCAGCATGCCGGGCGTATCCAGGAAAATGATCTGCCCTTCCTCCGTGGTCAGGACCGTCTCGATCCGGTTCCGGGTCGTCTGCGGTTTCTTGCTGGTGATCGCCACCTTCTGACCGATCAGATGATTCATCAGAGTGGATTTCCCCACATTGGGCCGGCCGAC
>ONST01000053.1 GCA_900320575.1 uncultured Eubacteriales bacterium | reverse complement strand
TAAATGAAACTATCGCTTTCTGAAAATATCCGTTCGTTTCGGAAACAACGGAAGATGACGCAGGAAAAGCTGGCAGAAGCGCTGGGTGTGACGACCGGTGCGGTCTATAAATGGGAATCCGGGCAGTCACAGCCCGAGCTGAACCTGCTCGTAGAAATGGCGGACTTCTTTGACACGTCGGTCGATGTGCTGCTCGGCTACCGGATCCGGGACAACCGTCTGGATTCCGCCCTGGAACGGATCAGCGCTTATTGCCAAACACTGGATCCGGCAGCTCTTTCGGAAGCGGAAAAGGTGCTGGGCAAATATCCGCATTCTTTCCGGGCCGTGTATGAATGTGCAGAAGTTTACCTTGTTTACGGTGCCGGCAGTCATGACCTGCAGCAGCTCAAGCGGGCACTGGAGCTGTTTGACCAGGCAAAAATGCTGCTTCCGCAGAATGACGATCCCCGCATCTGCGACGCGGCGATCTGCGGAAACCAGTCATTTGCCTGGTTCCTGCTCGGCGAACAGGAAAAGTGTATCGAACTGTTAAAGAAAAACAATGCCGGGGGCATTTTCAGCGGCGATATCGGAGCCTTTCTGTCGATGTATGGAAATAGCCCGGAAGAAGCCGCTCCGTTTTTATCTGAAGCACTGTTATCGGGGGCATCCACCCTCCTCACCGCAGTTCTCGGTTATGTGTTCCTGTTTCGCTCCAGAAACGACTGGGCCTCGGCCATGGACATCCTTTCCTGGGGTACCGGTCTCCTGACCGGACTGAAGGCAGAGAACAGCCCGGGCTTCCTGGAAAAAACACTTGCGGAAATGCTTGTTCTGCTGGCTTATGTACAGGCGAAGAGCGGGATGCAGGAAGAATCATCCGACTCCCTGAAGAAAGCTCTGGCGACGGCGCTTCGTTTCGATGCCGGGCCTGATTACAGCATGAAAGCAATGCGTTTTGCAGAGCACTCGGATCAATCGACACTCTTCGATATACTCGGCGCGACTGCTTCGGAAAGCATATCCGGCCTGATCAGCCTTCTGAAGGATCAGAGCTTCACCGACCAATGGACGGAGGCAGCAGGAAATGAAAAGAGACAATCAGAAGAAGGATAACGTTTTTCAGAACCGGAACTTCCGGCTGGTCTTCCTGGGAGCGCTGGTATCCGAGCTCGGCGCGATCCTGTACAGCTTCGCGGTAAGCTTCTACATCCTTGAGATCAGCGGCAACAACGCCTTCCTGCAGGGACTGTACCTGGCCCTCTGCGGTGCCGCGATGCTGGTTTTCACCCCGGTCGGAGGGGTGCTCGGAGACCGGAAAAGCAAGGCGAAGATCATGTACGTCTGCGACTTTATGAAGGGCGGAGTGATTATTCTCGCCACCGTGCTCATGCTGGTTTTTCGGGAACCACGCGCGCACATCGTCATTCTCTTTGTTCTCGGGATCTTCGGCAACGCAGTCAGCGGCATCTTCAATCCCGCGGCAGGCGTGCTCTTCCCGCACATTGTCGAAGAGAGCCAGCTGCAGCAGGCCAACTCCTATTTCACGATGAAGAGTTCCACGGAGAACATCCTCGGGGTCATACTGGCAGGCATCCTCTACGCTGCACTGCCGATTCACGTCCTGTTCTTCTTTGTCGGCGCCTGTTTCGTGGCCTCCGGCATTTCGGAAATGATGATCCGCTATGATTTCACGCCTTCCGGAGTACCGCTGACGCTCCGGCTCGCGCTCCGCGACATGGGCGGCAGCATCGCTTACCTGAAGACCAAAAAGGCGATCCTCGTGCTGCTGGCCTCCGTCCTGTTCATCAATTTCTTCTTTGCGCCGGTGACCGGGAATTTCCTTCCGTACTTTATTAAAACGGACCTGGCGAACGCGCCGTCGTATCTCTTTGACGGCATCCTGACACCCGAGCTCTGGTTCTCCGTATTCAGCGTGTGCATCGGCATCAGCTCGCTGCTCAGCGCGGCGATTCTGAGCGGCAGGCCTCAGGCGGACAAATGCGGCCGGAAGGTCGCCCGCCTGCTCTGCTGTGTGGCCGCCGTCATCATCGGACTTACGGTCTGCTACGTGGTCTTTGTCGGCCGCGGGGCGCGGATCAGCGCATTTCTGATCGCGTTCAGCCTGGGCTGCGCAATGGTCGGGTTTTTGCTCTCCTGTATCAACATCCCCGTCACCACAGCGATCATGCGGATCGTAGACAAAGACAAGCTGAGCAAGGTAAACAGCCTCACCAGCATCTGTTCACAGGGTATGCTCCCAATCGCATCGGTACTGGCCGGCGTGCTCCTGGAGGCCTTCGGAAGCTCCGTCCTGCTGGCGTTCTGTTCCCTGGGCTTCACGGTCACTGCCATCTCCCTGCTGTTCAGCAGACAATTCAAAGAGCTGTGAATGACCCTGATCCGTTTTCCGGGCACAAAAAAGAGGATCGTCTCTTCAAACCACCACTGAAAATCGGTGGCTGATAAGAGACGATCCTCTTTTTATCCTCCCGCGGGAGGCACGGTTTTTCTGACGCGGCTGTTATTTGTTCGCCAGGAATTCATTGACCTGCTTCAGGACCAGCTCCGGATCCAGGCCGTGGACCAGAGCCGCCTCCTCGAGAGACTCGCCCTGAGAGGCCGGGCAGCCGAGGCAGTGCATGCCGACGCCCATGAGCACCGGAGCGACATCCATGTCCACTCTGAGAATCTCGCCGATCGTCATATCCTTTGTGATCTGTGCCATGTGTATTTCCTCCTTGATTCCTTTGGGGATTTTCTTTTTCAGCCCCTTCCCGGGGATGTATCACCTGCATTATATGCCCTGTCCGCAGATCATTGCAAGGTATTTTTCTCTTGTATTCTTCAGCCGGATGGAATACAATCAGCTTGTGGTTAACCATTTCTACAGAAGGAGGTATTTATCATGGCATATGTGATTTCTGATGAGTGCATCAGCTGCGGAACCTGCGCGGGCGAGTGTCCGGTCGGAGCCATCTCCGAGGGCGATTCCAAGTATGAGATCGATGCGGATGCATGTGTTGACTGCGGAACCTGCGCAGGCGCATGCCCGGTCGGTGCCATCGCCGAAGGCTGATCATCGAGCAGACAAAAAAGCAGGAATGGTTCCTCCGGGAATCCATTCCTGTTTTTTTGTGCCGTTTTTCATTTCGCGGCGGAGCTTACTCCGCCAGGCCGAAGGCGTCGTGCACCGCGTTGACGGCGCGCTCGCCGTCCGATTCATCCACGAGCACCGTGATGCGGATCTCGGAAGTCGAGATCATGTCGATGTTGATGTCCTCGTTGTAGAGGGCCTCGAACATCCGCGCGGCAACGCCCGGATTGCTCATCATGCCGGAGCCGACGATGGAGAGCTTCGCGATGTCCGTCTTCACGTCCACCCGCCGGTAGCCCAGTCTCGCCTCGTCCCGCTTCAGGGCGTCCAGCGCGTCCTGCACGGATTCGTCCGGGCAGGTAAAGGAAATGTCCTTCGTCCCGTCCCGGCCGGTGGCCTGCACGATCACGTCCACATTGACGTTTGCCTTGGCGATGGTGTCGAAAAGACGGAAGGCGATGCCCGGCTCGTCCCGAAGTCCCAGCACGGAGATCCGGTCCGCGGATTTATCCAGCGCCACGCCGCTGATCAGCATACGTTCCATTTTGGTGTCCTCCCGGAGGATCGTTCCCTCCGAATGATTGTAAGACGAGCGCACGACCAGGGTCACGCCGTACTTTTTCGCCAGCTCCACGGAGCGGTTGTGCAGCACGCCGGCCCCCAGCATGGACAGATCCAGCATCTCGTCGTAGGTGATCTCCTTGAGCTTGCGCGCGTTTTTGCAGATCCGCGGATCCGCCGTATACACGCCGTCCACATCGGTGTAGATCTCGCACAGATCCGCCCGGATCGAGGCCGCGATCGCCACGGCCGTGGTGTCGGATCCGCCGCGCCCCAGTGTCGTGATGTCCCCGTACTTGTTGATCCCCTGAAAGCCGGTCACAATGACGATCTTCCGGTCCTCCAGCTCGCGCAGGATCCGCTCCCGCTCGATGCGGCGGATGCGGGCGCTGCCGTAGGCGCTGGTGGTGCGCATCGGCACCTG
>ONST01000041.1 GCA_900320575.1 uncultured Eubacteriales bacterium | reverse complement strand
TCCGTCACCGTGGAGATCTGCATCGGCGAGACCGGCGGAGCTCAGAGACTGGCCGTACAGAAGATGGTCGCCGAGATCATGAAGGTGCCGCTTGACGGCGTCCAGGTCGTCGACCCGGATACCCACGGCACCCGCTATGACGCCGGAATGATCGGTTCCCGCGGAACCATCACCATGGGCACCACGGCCGTGAACGCCGCCAAGGACGCCCGCAGAAAGCTGCTGGAGATGGCGGCACTGAAGCTCAACGCCAACGTGGAAGACCTCGATACCGAGGATTTCCTGGTCTTTAATAAGAATATGCCCCAGATGCGCCTGCCCTGGATCGCCATCACCGGTTCTCCGGAGATGACCATCAACGGCACCTACAGCTACAAGCAGAACTTCGACAAGCCGAACTTCGCGTTGTATCTGGCGGAGGTCTGCGTGAATCTCGAGACCGGCGAGGCGAAGCTCCTCCGTGCCATCGAGGGCTCCGACGTGGGCCAGATCATCGACCCGATCAACATCCGCATGCAGGCCGAGGGTTCCTTCGGTTCCGCAGGCGGCGACACGGGCCTCTTCGAGGAGATGGTCATGGACAAGAAGCTCGGACGCTTCATGAACGGCAACATGATCGACTACAAGTGGCGCACCTTCAACAATTTCCCGCAGTTCGACACGGTCCTTCTGGAGAGCGAGTGGGATACGGAAGCCTTCCACGCGGTCGGTTTCGGCGAGATCACGCCTTCCCCGGCGCCCGCCGCGATCCTGATGGCCGTCAGCAACGCCATCGGCGTGGAAATGACCGAATATCCCTGCACGCCCACCAAGATCCTGAAGGCCATGGGCAAGATTCAGTAAGGAGGAGCCTCAAGTGAAAAAATTTGACCATATCAGAGCAAACAGCTATGAAGAAGCTTCTCAGATCATCCGAGAAGGCAAGGGGGCCGTCGAGGCCATTGCCGGCGGAACGGACGTGCTGGGAAGCTACAAGGACCGGATCCTCCCGACGTATCCGGAGGCGGTCGTCAGTGTTAAAAATATACCGGATTCCGACTATATCCGTGAGGAGGATTCCTTCCTCGCCATCGGCGCCGGCGCGACCCTTAAGAAGATCTGCGAGAACGCCCTGGTGAAGGAGAAGGCGGAAGCACTGGCGGAGGCGGCCCACTCGGTGGCCTCCCCGATCATCCGCTCCACCGCCACCATCGGCGGCAACGTCTGCCAGGACGTCCGCTGCTGGTATTACCGCTACCCGGACAACGTCGGCGGATGCCTTAACTGCCGCCGCAAGGGCGGGGACACCTGCTACGCGATCGCCGGCGAGAACCGCTATCACTCCGTTTTCGGCGGAATGAGCACCGGTTCCTGCTCCGCCTGTCAGCAGGCCTGCCCGGCCGGCACGGATATCCCGGCTTACATGGCGAAGATCCGGGAAAAGGACTTCGACGGCGCGGCGGAGATCTTCTTCCGCTACAACCCGATGCCGATGATGACCAGTCGTGTCTGCCCGCATGTCTGCATGGATTCCTGCAACCAGAACGTCTACGGCGAGTCCGTGAACATTCCGGCTGTGGAGCGTGCCCTGGGCGACTACATCCTGGCCCACAAGGAGAAATTCTATGCGGCTCCGGCCGTTTCCACCGGAAAGAAATGCGCGGTCATCGGCGCAGGCCCCGGCGGTCTGACAGCGGCCTTCTATCTGCGGAAAGCAGGAAATGAAGTCACCGTTTACGATGCCCACGAGAAGGCCGGCGGCGTCCTGCAGTACGGCATTCCGCACTACCGCCTTCCGAAGAGCATCGTGGACGAGTTCTGCGGCGCTCTTAAGGATATCATGGGCATCCGCTTCGTCATGAACACGAAGGTC
Source organism: uncultured Eubacteriales bacterium (assembly GCA_900320575.1). Taxonomy (GTDB): domain Bacteria; phylum Bacillota; class Clostridia; order Lachnospirales; family Lachnospiraceae; genus Chordicoccus. Next base: position 9,543 of record ONST01000041.1, on the reverse strand, counting down.
GGCACCGATATCACGGTGGAGGAGATCAAGGCGGAGAACGACACGGTCTACTTCGGTACCGGCGCCTGGAGACAGCCGGTGCTGGGCCTCGACGGAGAGAACCTGACCTCCTTCGGTCTGAATTTCCTCGAGGAAGTCAATACCTATCTGGAAAAGACCATCGGCGAGGAAGTGCTGGTCTGCGGCGGCGGAAACGTGGCCATGGACGTGGCTCTGACCTCGAAGCGCCTCGGCGCGAAGAAGGTCCGTCTGGTCTGCCTCGAGCAGCGGGAAGAGATGCCCGCCGACGAGAGCGAGATCCGTATGGCCGAAGAGGAAGGCGTCGAGATCATGAACGGCTGGGGCCTCGGCCGCGTGCTCAGCGAAGAAGGAAAGGTCTGCGGCCTCGAAGCCAAGCGCTGCCTGTCCGTGCGCGACGCCGACGGACACTTCGCTCCGGCCTATGATGAAGAGGACACCATGGTGATCCGCTCCGACTTCATTATCCTCGCGACCGGCCAGGGCGTCGACGTGTCCTTCCTTCCGGAGAACCTGAGTGCACAGCTGAAGACCGCAAGAGGACTCATCGACGCCGATACCGAGTCCGGCAAGACCAAGGAAGCGGGCTACTACGCCGGCGGCGACGCCGTCACCGGCCCGAACCTGGCGATCCGCGCCATCCGCGCCGGACGCGCGGCTGCCCGCTCAATGATGAGCGATCTGGGCGAAGCGGCGGAAGCAAAAGCGGCAGAAGAGAAGTACACCCACTTCGACGTGCAGGGCGTGGAGAAGACCACCCAGAACCGCGAGACGGAGCTTCCGGTCGCGGAGCGCACCCTGCAGAAGGAAGACCGCGCCACCCTCGCGGTGGAAGACGCGGTCAATGAGGCGAAGCGCTGCCTGCACTGCGCGTGCTACGCGGTCAACGCCTCGGATATTACGCCGGTCCTGGTGATGCTGGGAGCGACGGTCGTCACCACCGAGCGGGAGATCCCGGCGAAGGAGCTCTTCACCACGAAGCTCACGGTCCAGCAGATGCTGCACGAAGGCGAGCTGGTGAAGGAGATCCGCGTGCCGAAGGCCGCCGGTCAGATGCACTATGACAAGCGCCGTGTCCGTGACGCGATCGATTTCGCGATCGTGTCCCTGGCCAGCCGCTTCGTAGTGGAAGACGGCGTCGTGAAGGAGGCGAGCCTCGTCGCAGGCGGCGTCGCCCCGGTGCCGTACGCGCTTCCGGAGACTGAGCAGTTCCTGATCGGAAAGAAGATCACGAAGGAAGTCGCAAAAGAAGCCGGCGAAATCGCCATGAAGGACGCGACCCCCATGCGGGAGAACGCCTACAAGGTCTTCATGGAAAAAGACACGGTGTATGAAGCCGTCTGCCGCGCCGGCGGAATCGAAAAACAGGAGATTCCGGTGCTGTAAAGCGCCGGGATCCGGAAGGCTGCCGGAACCGGACCCGGCCCGGGAAAGGGGCAGAGCCGGAGCCGGCAGCCATTTTTAGTGGAACCTCCAGCACTTTTCTGCAGCAGGAACGGGAGGCGGACGCGGCATGACGGAATATCTGAGCAAACAGGCTATACGGGCCAGGGAATATGCGGGGCGGACGGATCTGACAGAGGTGATCCTTGCGGATGCCGTGGAGAAAGTGGGAGAGGGAGCCTTCTCCCGCTGTACCGCCCTTGCGCGCGTCACCGTCGGACGGGGCGTGCGGGAGATCGGTCCCGAGGCCTTTACCAATCTTCCGGCAAACGCCGGTTTCGTCTGGCTGTCCCGGACCCTGTACCGCTCTCCGTTTATGCGGATCCTTCCGCCCTTTTCCCGGGTGGGATGGATCGCCGCCCCATACGCGCCCTTTGCCGGCCGTCCCTTCGAAGAACAGCTGGTGCTGGCGCTGGGCTTTCTCCTCTGCCCGGAACTGGAAGAGCTCTATCCGGAGGAGAAGCGCAGTGCCTGCAGGGACTTTCTCTTTGCGGAACTCCGGAAGGATCCCTCCCGCACCGGGGAAAAGGACTGTACGGCGCAGGTCATCCGCTCGCTCTGGGAGCGCTGGCCGGAAGATGCGGTAAAGCCGGTCCTCGCCGCGCTTCTGGATTACGCGAGGAGCCGGAAGACCGGACCTGCCGACAGGCAGCTGTTCGACCGGATCTCAAGGGAAGCGGGGCTTTTCTCCGGCACGGAACCTTCTTCCGGACAGGGGGACCGCAGCAGCGGAAAATGGCAGATCCGGGCCCTTCGCGCCAGCATGTCCGAAGAGGAGGTCTTCCGGATCCTGGAAGGCGCCGGCGCGGCCGCATTCCCGCCGGTCCGGTACCGGGATGAGACGGCGGATGCGCCGCCCGAACTTGTCAAATTCATAGCCGCCCGATATATCGGGCAGTGGAATTCCGCCCGCAGGGTACAGGAGTTCCATATTGACCGCGCCGCGGACGAAACGGCAGAGCAGCTGTGCGGGAGGGATCTTCGTCAGGCGCTGGAGCAGGGGATCCGCGACGTGGGAATGCCCGGCTCCCTGATCCATCCGGAGCGGTGGATCCCCTTTGCGCGCTTTACCGAACGGGAAGGATTGCTGTTCCTGACCGATCAGGAGCGCCTGCTCCGGGATCACGCGCGCTATGGCGCGGAGGGCTATCAGGCGGCGGAGCTTCTCCGCCGGGCGGTCCTCCTCAATCCGGACAGGGAAGCTGCGGTCTTTGCCGCAAGAGAAGGCCTGCTGAAGACCTATGCTTCCGTGCACGCGCTGGACGGCGAGCTCCTGTTCTTTTCTCTTATGCAGGAAATGGAACAGGAAGGACGGCCGGAACAGGAGGCCTTCCTCCGCTTTGCGCGGGAACAGCTCCGCAGCCGCTTCCTGGACGGAAAAGGGATCCCGGCGGAACGCTTTTTCAGGACCTGCCTTCTTTCAGCGGAGATCCGGGATCTTCTGGAGGGAACGGTCTTTCACGCAGGAAGCAAGACCGCCGTTTTTCAAAACGGCAGCTTCTTCGGGACAGACGGAAGTGAAGTGCCGCTGACCGGAGGGGAACAGCTTTCTCTCGCCCATCCCTGTGAGCTCCGCAGGGAAGAGGTGCGCGCCTTCTTACGGATCCAGGACGGGATGCCTGCGTTTCGGGGAGAGCGCTTATATGAGCCCGAGTACTGGATCCGTCCGGACAATTACCACGAATGGAAAGACCGTTACCGGGATCTTTTGGTCCCCTGGGATCTGCTTGCTTCTCTTTCCGGGAAGGGCTTCCGGGCGGAAGGCCGAAGAGGGGGAACGGTCCGCTTCTTCTTCGGAGGACAGGCGGCCTTTGCCGCAGATACCTCTGACAAGACCGGCGCGGTCCGCTGTCTGGAGATGCCCCGGAACGGCCTGTCCGGAAGAATGCTCGCGGAGTGCATCCATCTGCTGGACGGGACCTTTTTCTATGAAATGCTGCTGGACGGAAGGATCTCCGTGCAGCCATATCTGCAGCGGCTGTCTGCGCCGCAGAAAGAAACGCTTTTTGCGGCCTCTGTCCGTCTGGGGCACCACGGGAACGCGGCGCTTCTTCTCGAAGAGAAGAAAAAGGCGCCTGCAGGCGCTCCGGTGACGGACGGACTGCCGGACTGGTGAGGAAGGAAGATTGTCTGTGCCTGAAAAGAACCGGGAAGAAGCGGCAGAAGCGCTGGCGCTGAAGATCCTCCGGTCCGCCCGTGCCCGCCTTCTTCTGAAAATGAAATATCTGGACCAGGCCCTGGTCCGCCTTCCGCTCCGTCCGACAGACGAGTGGAAGATCGCCTGCGACGGGGAGACGCTCTTCTTTGACCCCGGCTACGTCCTGATCCGATTCCGCGAGGACGAGACCTTCGCCCTCCGGGTCTGGCTGCATGTCCTGATGCACTGGCTCTTCGCCCACAGCCTGGTGGGAGAGGATACGGATCCGGATTACTGGGATCTGGCCTCGGACCTGTTCGCGGAACAGCTGACGGCCTCCGTCTGTCCGGAGGAGCTGGCCTCCCCGCAGCAGAATTACCGGAGACAGGAGCTTGCGAAGTTCTGCGGCGGGATCCGCCCGCTGACAGCGGAGGGCATTTACCGGCGTCTTCTGGACGATCCGCCGGATCCGCATGCGTTCCGGGAACTGAAGGAACTGGTCTCTCTCGACGACCACCGCATCTGGAGGGGCGCGGCGGGAGCGGAGAAGAGCGGTGCCTCGAAAAAGGGAAGAAAGCAGGGCGCGCTTTCCGCGCTCGGGGACCTTGATGAGACCGCGCCGGACGCATCTTCCGGAGAGGCCGAGGGAACCGCAGGCATCTGGAAGCGCCTCGCCTCCGAGATGGAGAGCGAGCTTATTTCCGCCTCCCGGCGGGCCGGAGACCGCTCAGGAGATTTCGTGCGCGCGATCACAGATCATACGCGCAGGAGGACCGATTACCGGGAGTTTCTGCGGAAATTTGCCACCCGGAGCGAGGTGCTGGCGGTATCCCGGGAGGAATTTGACTACATTTTCTACACCTACGGGCTGGAGCTCTACGGCGATACGCCTCTCGTGGAGCCTCTCGAGTACCGGGAGGACCGAAAGATCCGGGACTTCGTGATCGTGATCGATACCTCGGGCAGCGTGTCCGGTGAACTGGTGCAGCGGTTCCTCATGGAGACCTTTTCCGTGCTGGAGACCCGGGAGGCCTTCCGAGAGCGTTTCTGTCTCCACATCCTCCAGTGCGACGCGGCCGTCAAACAGGACGATGTGGTCCGGAACCGCCGGGAAATGGAGGCGTATCTCCGCACGGTACAGCTCCGCGGCTTCGGCGGGACGGACTTCCGCCCGGCATTTTCCTATGTGGACGGGCTCATCCGGGAGCGGAAGATCCGGGATCTGAAGGGACTGCTCTATTTTACGGACGGGCTGGGGACCTTTCCGGAAAAGAAGCCGCCGTATCTTACGGCGTTCGTCTTTGCGGATCCGGACAGCCACGCGCTGGCTAAGACGCCGCCCTGGGCGGTGACCGCCGTCCTCAGCGGCAGCAATATGACCGTATACGAACCGGGCCGCTGAAGGCCTTTTGGAGGACAGACAGTGAATATTCAGCAGGCAAAAGAACAGATCCAAAGAGCGGTCACCGCTTACCGCACGAGGGACGCCTACGGGCGGCTCCTGATCCCGGCGGAGCGGCAGCGGCCGGTCTTTCTGGTCGGCGCGCCCGGCATCGGTAAGACTGCCATTGCGGCTCAGGTGGCGCAGGAGATGCACATCGGCTTCGTGAGCTATTCCATCACCCATCACACCCGGCAGAGCGCCCTGGGACTGCCCTTCATCACCGACCGGGAGTTCGGCGGGAGGACCTGGCGCATGAGCGAATACACGATGAGCGAGATCATCGCCTCCGTGTACGACCAGATGGAGCGCACCGGCGTGCGGGAGGGCATCCTGTTTCTCGATGAGATCAACTGCGTGTCCGAGACCCTGGCGCCGGCCATGCTGCAGTTCCTGCAGTACAAGGTCTTCGGCAGGCACCGCGTTCCGGACGGCTGGGTCGTGGTGACGGCGGGAAATCCGCCGGAATACAACCGCTCGGCCAGGGACTTTGACATGGTGACCCTGGACCGTCTGAAGAAGGTGGAGATCGAGCCGGATTACGGCGCCTGGCGCGCATGGGCGAAGGACGCCCTTCTCCATCCGGCGGTCCCGGCCTATCTGGACCTCCGCAGGGAAGATTTCTACCAGGTCAGCAGCACCGTCGACGGGGAGTCCTTCGTGACGCCCCGCGGCTGGGTGGATCTGTCGGATATGCTGCGGCTCTACGAGCTGAACGGTCTTCCGGCAGAGGAGGATCTCGTCCGCCAGTATCTGCAGAATGACCGGATCGCCCGCCGCTTTGCGGTATTTTACGGCCTGTGGAAAAAATACGAGGAAGAGTACCGGATCGGCGAGATCCTGGCCGGACGCTGGACGGAAGCGGTGCCGGAGCGGGTGCGGAACGCGTCCTTTGACGAGCGGATCTCGGTGGCGGGCCTCCTCCTTGACGGAGCCGGGAATGCGATGAAGGAGGTGCTGGAGGAGCAGGCGATGCTGCTTGCGCTGAAAGATGTTCTGAAGGAGCTCGAAGGGAGCGGGGACCGGCAGCGGCTTCGGGAGGAGCGCATCGAAGCGCTGGACCGGGATCTTGCGGAGAAGAAGCAGTCGCTTTCGGAGGAAGAGCAGCTGACCCGGGCTATGCTGTCGGCGTGGCTGCGCGCCCATCCGGACCTGCCCGCAGCCCCGGAGGGATTCCGGGATCTCTGGCAGAGGGAGCGGAAAGCGTTCCGGCAGAAGGCCGGGAGAGCGGGAGAGATGCTGGATGCGATGCTCCGGTTCTCTGAAGAAGCCTTCCCGGAGGCGGAGCTTTCCTATCTCATCACCTCGCTGGCCTCGGGCAGCGTGTCCGCCCGCTTTATCGGGACCTTCGGCTGTGACCGCTATTACGCCCACAGCCGGGAACTTCTGTTTGAAGAGCGGAATCTGGAAATACAGCGGGAGATCGCGGAACTGTTGTGACCTGCGGCCGGTGCGGCCGATCAGTTATTATTGTGAAGAGGAGAGAAATCATGAAGACAAGAGCAGGCTATGTGGTAAAACAGTTTTCTTACGGGATCGGCTGGCGGATCCTCGACGAGACCGGCGACGTGGATACCCGCCCCAACGGCGTGGTGGAGCTCTCCGAGCCGGAGGTCCTGATCTGGAACATGCTCGTTAAAGGCAGTGAGAAGCCGGAACTGACCGCCGCTGTGAAAGAACAGTTCGGTCTCGGGGAAGAAGAGGCCGCCGGCATCGTGGAGAAATTCACGGACTATCTGTGTCGGCACCGCTTCATCGAGGGCGTGGAGCCCAGACGCTTCGGCTGATTCAAAACGGCGGCGGGAAGCATCATTTTTCTGAAGACCGGAACAAAAAAGAATTGAAGGACAATGCCTCCGGATGTTAGAATAAAGACAGAATATTTACACATCTGCCGATTCTGACGAAAGGGGGCTTTTTCCGATGCTGAAAAAGCAAAAGCGGGCGCTGGCGCGCTTCTCTATCCGCCTGGAACACATTATGGATCTGCTGGAGATCATTCTCGCGGTCACCATCATGATCGGCTTTGCCGTCAGCTTTGCCCCGCTGATCCTGGAGATTCCCCGTCTTGCCTCTCTCGAGACGGATACGGAGGCCTTCACGGTCTTTCTCGAGCACGCCTTCAATCTGGTGGTGGGCATCGAGTTCATCAAGATGCTCACGAAGCACACCCCCGGCAGCGTCCTCGAGGTGGTGATGTTCACCATCGCCCGGCATCTGGTCCTGGATCACGGAACGGCGCTCGAGGGCCTGTTCAGCGTCGCCACCATCGGCCTGATCTTCCTGATCCGGCGCTTTACCTATGTGCACTCCTTTACCTCCAAGCATGACGAGGCGCAGATGGATTGGCTGATGGAGGGCGTCGATGACGAGCCCGCGAAGAAGAAAGAGGAGAAGCATTCCTGAGATCAGAAGCACGTTGCGCCCCGGCTGCGGCCGGGGCGTTTTCAGTTCCTGCCGGTACGGATCAGGGCCTCCTTTTCCTTCCGGGTGAGCCGCTTGATCTGCGCCTCCCGGCTCATGGCCTCGTGCCGGGTGGCAAAGCTTTCGTAATAGACGAGGACGACCGGCTGCCGCGAGCGGGTGTATTTCGACGCCGTGCCCGCGTTGTGGGCTCTGAGCCTCTTGTCCAGATCGTTCGTCCAGCCGCAGTAGTAGGTCCCGTCCGCGCACCGAAGGAGGTAGGTGACATTCGTATCCGGCATGGAGATCACCTTCTTTTAAGCGAAAACAACTTTTGCAGGTATCGTGTGTTATTATGATATCGGGAAAGAACCGATACTCCTGCATCATATCATTTCGCAGCGGTCCCGTCAAAAGAGGCCGGCGCGATGAGCAGGCAGGAATGGAGCAGAATCATAACAGCAGGAGGAGAAAGAAACATGGAGATGACCAGGATCGTGATCACCGGCGGACCCTGCGCCGGAAAATCCACCGCAATGAGCTGGATCCAGAATACCTTTACCCAGATGGGCTATACGGTCCTCTTTGTCCCTGAGACCGCGACGGAGCTGATCACCGGCGGAGTCGCGCCCTGGACCTGCGGCTCGAACATCGCCTATCAGACCTGCCAGTTCCGTCTGCAGCTCGCCAAGGAGGAGGTCTTCCGGCAGGCAGCGGAGACGATGGACGTTCCGAAGGTGCTCATCGTGTGCGACCGGGGAGCGCTGGACAATAAGGCCTACATGACCGGCGAAGAGTTCGCGCAGGTGCTTGCCGGTCTGGGAACGAACGAGATCGAGCTCCGGGACAATTACGACGCGGTGTTCCACCTGGTGACGGCGGCAAAGGGCGCGGAAGAGTTCTATACCACGGCCAACAACACGGCCAGAAGAGAGACGCCGGAAGAAGCCGCCGCTCTTGATGACAAACTGATCTCTGCCTGGACGGGCCATCCGCATCTGCGCGTGATCGACAATTCCTCGAATTTCGAGGATAAGATGAAGCGGCTGACTGCCGAGATCTCCTCCTTCCTCGGGGAGCCGGAGCCCTTCGAGATCGAGCGCAAATTCCTGATCGAATATCCGGACCTGGACTGGCTCCGGTCCATTCCAAACTGCCGGTGCGTCCAGATCATCCAGACCTATCTGAAATCGGATGCGGAAGAAGAGGTCCGGGTCCGCCAGCGCGGAGCAGACGGACACTATCTCTATTTTCAGACCACGAAGCGGAAGGTCAGTGAACGGAAGCGGGTGGAGATCGAGCGGAGACTGTCGGAGCGGGAATATCTCAGCCTTCTCATGAATGCGGACACCTCCCGCCACCAGATCCGGAAGGACCGGTACTGCCTGACCTATGGAAATCAGTATTTCGAGATCGACGTCTATCCCTTCTGGAGCGACAGGGCCATTGCCGAGATCGAGCTGTGCGATGAGGATGCTGAATTCACCTTCCCGGAAGAGATCCGGGTGATCAAAGAAGTGACGGAGGACGAGGCATACAAAAACGCCTCCCTGGCGAAACGGGAGGCGTTCTGAGCGGAAGGAGGATCCGATCATGAACGAAAATCACAGCGCCGTTGTTCCGCCCTGCGGCACGATCACAGGCCTCGATAAGCCGGTCTCCCGCCTGTTCTTCGGTACGGCGATCCCTCAGGTCATTGCCGGACGGAACGCGGCCTCAAGGGATTCTCGGTCTCCAGCCCCAACTTCGGCCTCGCCCGGCAGCTTCGCGATCCCTGGGGAGGCGCCTGCGCAATGCAGAGATGCTTGCCGCGAAGAAGGGCACAACGGTCTCCGACATCGCCCTGCGGTATCTTTTCAGTTCCGGGATGGATGTTTACGCGATCGTGAGCTCGTCAAATGCGCAGCGTCTTGCACAGAACGCCGAATCGGCCTGTCATCCGCTGACGCCGGACGAGGCTGCATTCCTTGAGCAGGATGAGGCTTAAGAAGGCTGACCCGGTGCGCCGGGGATCCGTATGAGAATGCGGCTGCCGCCCAAAGGTGTTGAGGAGCCGCCGGAAATGTGGTATATTGATGTGTGCACCGGCACTTTTCCGGTC
>ONST01000120.1 GCA_900320575.1 uncultured Eubacteriales bacterium | reverse complement strand
GGGATCGCGGTCAGCAGGCCGTAGGAGAAGACATATTTGACATTTTCAAAGGCGGCGAAGCCCAGCGAGACGCAGGCCGCGTAAACGATGGCGTCGAACCGGTAATTGAAGTTCGGATCCTTCCAGGTCCGCAGCTTCAGGAAGAAGAACTTGGCGCCCTCCTCCACTACCGCCACCACGAAGAAGGCGGTCAGGATCGCGTAGACTTCGGAGGAGATCCCGATCTGAGAGCTGATGTTGAGGACCACCGTGCCGATGATCTCGAAGGCGATCGCGACGAAGGCCGAGGCGACGCCCAGGAGCAGGAGATTCACGATCAGGTCCCGGGGCTCCTTTTCGAAGGTATCGTTTTTGTAAATGTAATTGAGCAGGATCCCCGCCGGAAGCAGGGCCGCGATCAGATGGATCGCGAGATTGATGCCGTAAGGCAGAAACAGAAATAAGAACATGTTATTCCCTCCACGTGATATTTTTACGGAAGATCCCGGAGCTCTTCTTCCGGAAGAAAGCGGGCGAGCGCCCCTCTCATATCCGCCGGGACCGGGGCGCAGAGCGCGATCCGTTCTCCGGTAAAGGGCTGGGCGAAGTCCAGACGGTGCGCGTGCAGCGCCGCCCGCGTCAGCCCCAGGGCCGCGTCGGCGTCCGCGTATTCCGGACCGTAGAGCCGGTCCCCCACGAGCGGATGGCCGATGTGCGTCAGATGTACCCGGATCTGATGGGTGCGGCCGGTGGCGATCTCCGCTTCCACGAGAGCGAAGTCCGGGAACTGGTACGCCACCTTCCAGGAAGTGTGCGCCTCGTCTCCCCCTTCGCGGACCACCCGTTTCTGAAGGCCGGCGAATTCGCGCTCGATCGGCGCGTCGATCTCCCCTTCCGGGGCCCCGAAGACGCCGTGCGCCAGCGCCAGATACCGCTTCCTGCGCGTCCCCTTCTCCGCCTGCTCCGTGAGATGCGCGCAGGCGGTCCGGTTCTTTCCGAACACCAGGATGCCGGAGGTATCCTTGTCGAGGCGTCCGACGGTGCGGATCTCGCGGGGCTCTCCCTTCTGTTCGAAATAAAAGGCCAGATAATTGGCGATCGTGTCCGAAAAATGCCCGTGCGAGGGATGCACGACGGTGCCGGCGGGCTTGTTGATGCAGATCACGTCTTCGTCCTCGTAGAGGATCGCAAGCGGTCCCTCCGCCGGCACGATGCGCACGGGCGGTTCGTCGGAGAGAACGACCCGCAGGACATTTCCCGGATGAAGCGGGTGATTGACGCGGACGGGAACGCCGTCGACCGTGATCCCGTTTTCCGTCCGGTATTTGGCGCGGGCGGTGTCGTGGGCCACCAGCCGGAAATCCTCGCGGATTACGTCCCGGACGAGCCGCCCTTCGTCGGCCCCGGCGGCCTCATAGGTCAGGATCCGGGGCATGATCAGCCCCGGTTCTGCATGCTGACCCGGGAACCGGCCGGAATGCTCTTCGTGATGAAGGCGTTCGCGCCGATGACCGAGCCCTCGCCGATCACGGTCTCGCCGCCGAGGATCGACGCGCCCGCGTAAATGGTCACATTGTCCTCGATGGTCGGATGCCGCTTGCTCCCCTTGAGCAGCTGCCCCTTGCGCGTCGAGAGTGCGCCGAGGGTGACGCCCTGGTAGACCTTGACATTTTCCCCGATGGTCGTGGTCTCGCCGATGACGATGCCGGTGCCGTGGTCGATGAAGAAATACTTCCCGATCGACGCGCCCGGGTTGATGTCGATCCCCGTCAGCGAGTGCGCGTGCTCCGTCATCATACGGGGGATCAGGGGAATGCCCAGCAGCACCAGCTCGTGGGCGATGCGGTAGACCATGATCGCGTAGAGGCCCGGATAGGAGAAAATGATCTCCTCCCGGTTGAAGGCCGCGGGGTCGCCGTCAAATTCCGCCTGGACGTCGGTGTCGATGTATTCCCGGATGTGCGGGATCCGCGCCAGAAACGCCAGGGCAAGATCCTGCGCGCGGGCGATCAGCGCTTCTTCCGGTTCGTTCTCATATTCCGGCAGATAGGACAGCACGCGGTGCGTCTGTTTAGTCAGATTGTAGAGCACGTCCTCCACCAGGGTGCTCAGGTTGCTGTCCGCCGTGTAATAGCGGTAGTTCTTGTCCCGGAAAAAGCCCGGGAAAATGATCCGCTGGATCTTACCGATCATATCGGTCACCGCATCCCGGTCGGGATGCCGGAAGTTGTTCTCCCGGTCGATATAGCGTCCCTTTCCGTAGTCCGCGAGGATCTCTCCCGTCAGCTCACGGATGCGGTTCTGCAGCTGCGTATGCTCCATCGTATTTTCTCCTCCCGCTGCGGATTCCGTGTCCGCATGCGTCTTACGCCCTTTAGTGTAACAGATTTTCCGTATTGATTCCACTGCTTTCATGGCTGTAAAATAAAGCCGTCCAGAAAATGCAGGGGAGGCCGGCCATGTCAGATGCTTTTTTGAAAGAAGAACAGTTAAAGAAGATCCTCAAAGAGTGCGGGAGCGCGGCTGTCGCCTTCTCGGGCGGAGTAGATTCCGCCTATCTCCTCTCCGTGGCGGCGGAAGTCCTGAAGGAGCGCTGCGCCGCCCTGACCGCAAAGGCCGTCTTCTTCCCGGAGCGGGAACAGACGGAGGCGGACGCCTTCTGCCGTGAGCGGGGGATCCGGCAGATCCGGATCTCCGTCGATATCCTCCTGGTTCCCGGCGTAGCGGAGAATCCGAAGGACCGCTGCTATCTGTGCAAACGGGCGCTCTTTACGAAAATGCAGGACATCGCCGCCGCGGAGGGCTTTGCCGTCCTCTGCGAGGGCTCGAACCTCGACGACCTCGGGGACTACCGCCCGGGACTGCGCGCGATCGCCGAGCTCGGCGTCCGGAGTCCTCTGCGGGAGGCCGGTCTTTCGAAGGCGGAGATCCGTGCGCTTTCAAAAAGCAGAGACCTCCCCACCTGGCAGAAGCCATCCTTTGCCTGTCTCGCCTCCCGCTTTGTCTACGGGGAAGCTCTGACGGAAGAGGGACTGCGGCGCACGGAGGCCGCGGAGGCCCTGCTCGCGGATCTCGGCTTTTCCCAGTACCGGGTGCGGGTCCACGGGGATCTGGCACGGATCGAGGTGCTTCCGGAGGATCTGTCACGTCTCATGTCAGAGCCGGTCCGCCGGAAGGTGCATAAAGCACTGAAGGAGCTGGGATTTTCGTATGTGTGCGCAGATCTTGGCGGATACCGCACCGGCAGCATGAATTCTTTTCTGAAGTGATAAAAAAAGCCCGGACAGCTGCTTTACAGGCAGCCGTCCGGGCTTCTGCTTTTCTTCCGAAAGCGGTGTCCCGCATTATTTTGCCGGGATGAGGCCGGCGATCAGGATAACGAGGATCAGGAGCGGAAGAATATACCGGAAGTAGACCTTCAGCTTCGGAGAGAATTTGAGACCCTCGCCGGTATTGCACTCCGCGAGAAATTTGTCGAAGCCCCAGCCCCAGCGGCTCACGCAGAACAGCAGGTAGATCAGGGCGCCGGCAGGCAGGAGCAGATTGCTGACGATAAAGTCCTCGCTGTCCAGGATGTCGCGGCCGCCGATCAGATGGATATTGCTCCAGACGTTGTAGCCGAGGACGCACGGAAGCGAGCAGATCAGCATCAGGATGCAGTTCACGATCGAGGATCTCCCTCTCTCCCAGCCGAAATTATCCATGCAGCCCGCGACGAGATTCTCGAAGACCGCCGTCACGGTGGAGAAGCTGGCGAAGGTCATAAAGACAAAGAACAGCGTTCCCCAGACCCGTCCCAGCGGCATGTTCACGAAGACCTTGGGCAGGGTCATGAAGATCAGGGACGGGCCGGCGTCCGGCTGGACCTGATAGCTGAAGCAGGCCGGGAAAATGATCAGTCCCGAAAGGATCGCCACGAAGGTATCGAGACCCGCGATGCGAACCGCCTCGCCGGGCAGGCTCTGATCCTTCGACATGTAGCTGCCGAAGATCTCCATGGAGGCAATGCCCAGGCTCAGCGTGAAGAACGACTGGTTCATCGCCGCGACGATCACATTTCCGATCCCGTTCTCCATCGCGCGGCCGAAATCCGGAAGCAGATAGAACTTCACTCCCTCCGCGGCGCCGGGCAGCATCAGCGAATGTACCGCCAGGACCGTGATCAGGATCAGCAGCGCGATCATCATCACCTTGGTCACGCGCTCGAGGCCCTTCTCCACACTGGAGGAGTTGACCAGAAATCCGGCAAGAACAGTAATGACCATATAGGCGGCCATTTCCTTCGGATTGCCCAGCATCGAGAAGAAGACGTTGTCGATCGCTTCTCCGGTCAGGCCGTCAAAGGTACCCGTCAGGAATTTCACGAAATAAGCCAGCATCCACCCGGATACCGTCGTGTAGTACATCATCAGCAGGAAACAGCCCGCCAGGCAGAACCAGCCGTGGATGTGCCACTTGCTGCCCGGCTTCTCCAGCGCCTTGTAGCCCAGCACCGCGCTCTTCCGGCTGCCGCGGCCCACTGCCAGCTCCATTACCATCACCGGAACGCCCATGGTGACCAGGAACAGCAGGTAGAACAGCACGAAGACGCCGCCGCCGTTGGCTCCTGTCACATACGGAAACTTCCAGACGTTGCCGATGCCGATGGCGCAGCCGGCGCTCACCAGCAGAAAGCCCAGTCTGGACCGGAAACTGTCACGTTCATTCATAAATCGGTTCCCCCTCACAATTGGCTTCTTGCGGACATTTTTTTGGAAAATGCCCGTACGGTTTCCCATTATACACGAACTGCTCCGTTCCTTACAAGAAAAAAAGACGCGGATCTGCCGCGTCTTTTCTTAAGCGATGTTGGATGTAAGGAGCACGAAGCGAAGAACGCTTCCGCTGCGTTTGAGGGATCACTCGTACCTGTATGAGATCTCCCCGTCCGGTGTGATGGTAAAGGTCAGCGTGCTGTGAGGCATAAGCCCTTCCGTGAAGGGAAGCACCTCCGGGCAGTCCGAGAAGGTGAGAGCTGCGCCTTCCTCCTGCATCATGGCAAGGATCTCCGGCGCGGCGCTGTTGTACCTTCTGTCGCTGGACGCGCAGCAGACCACATAGGAGGGGCGGATCCTGCGGAACAGTTCCCGGCTGATCCCGTCCTTCTGGCCGTGGTGCCCGACCTTGAAAATATCCGCTGAAAGATCGGCCGTGACGTCTCCGTAGCCTTCCCGGTTGGTATCCCCGGGAAGCAGGATCCGCCGTCCGGCGTATTCGATCATCAGCATGAGAGAGAAATTATTCATGGACGCATCTGCGCGGCTGATCGCTGCGGGAAGCTCCGCAGGATCCGCCCCGTCATAGATCCGGTCCATGCACGCACGAAGCGCTTCCCGCTTTGCTGCGGAAGGCCCGATCACGGAGATCGTCAGTCCCTCGAATGGGCGGAATACTTCCGGCAGATCTTCCGGATCGGGGATCTTCGTCCCCCTCTCCGCAAGCATTCCGCAAAGCTTCCGGTAATCATTCAGCGAACGGATGTATTTCTTTCCGTCGGGGCGTTCCAGGAGATCCTCGGAGAGCTCTCTCATTTTCCGGAAATAATCTCCGGGAAGGGTCTGCCAGAATGCGTCCGGCGCAAGGTCCTGAAGGACCGGGACCATGCCGCTGATGTGATCCTCGTGAATATGGGTGCATACAGCCAGATCCAGATGCGGGATCTGTCGTTTCTGAATAAAGTCTGCAAACGGAGCCCTTCCACTGGTGCTTCCGGCAAATTCCGCAGGGGTGTTTCCTCCCCCGTCGATCAGCATCGTGAATACGCCGTCCTTCCGGGAGGGATCCGCGGCCGCAAGGAGCATCGCCTCGCCGTAGCCCACGTTTGCAAAGGTAAGTGCCAATCCGTTCATTTACTTAATGGTTCTCTTGATGTAGCTGCTGGAAAGAACCAGGACCAGGACCGCCATGATGATCGCGCCTGCGGAACCGAAGCCGAACTTCAGATTCTTGATGCCGTAATTGTAAAGGTACTGCGTGATCGTGGTCGTGCTGCCTGCAGGGCCGCCGCCGGTCAGAACGTTGACCTTATCGAACAGACGGAAGGTATCGATGGTACGCAGCAGTGCGCAGAGGACGATGCCGCCCGAAATATTCGGGATCGTGATCTTCCAGAACATCTGCCAGCCGTTGGCGCCGTCGATGCGGGCCGCCTCATACTGGTCGGCGGATACCGTCTGCAGCGTGGCGTACAGCATCAGGAAGACGAAAGGCACGTTCTGCCACACGTCGATCATGACGATGGAGCCGAAGGCCGTTCCCACCTCCATGAACCAGTTGTGTCCCTTCAGTCCGAAGAACTGCAGGATCTGATTCACGATACCGTAGTTATTGGAGAGCATCATCTTCCAGGTCAGGGCGATCGTGATGTTCGGCAGCAGGTACGGCAGCAGGAACAGCGTGCGGAGGACCTTCTGCCCTCTCTTGAAGCTGTTGACGAAAACCGCCAGCAGAAGGCCGAGGGAGACCTCGAAGACCATCGCCAGGACGCAGAACTTCACGGTGTTCCAGATCGCGATCTGGAAGTTGTGGTTCGTGAGGAGCTTCACAAAGTTTTCGAGACCGATGAACTTGTAGCTCTTCTTGACGTAATTATAATTGGTAAAGCTGTAATAGATGGTGAAAAGCACCGGGTAGGCAGTCATCACCAGCAGGACCAGGACGGTCGGCGAGATCATCAGCCTCGGAAACATCTTGTTGTTCGATGTTACGCTGGAAACATTTTCTGCGTTCTTCGTCTTCTTCATGAATCTGCTCCTGAGAATCCAATCGCTTATTTTCTCCGCCGGTCCGGAGAAGTTCCGGACCGGCAGGCAACTATACTTTTTTGTTACAGGTTCAGGGGAAAATTATTCCGCCATCAGAGCTTCCAGATCGGACTGCGCCTGTGCAAGGCCCTGATCCATGTCGTCCATGCCTTGGATGATATTGTCGACCTCAGTGCCGAGGATGTCGCAGAAATCGCTCCACTGAGAGATGACCGGGCGGGACCAGCCGGTATCAAGAGCGCCGGCAACGACCTCGAACTCCGGATGAGCTGCAAGAGCCTCAGGAGAGGTCAGAGCGGAATATCTGCAGGGTACGCCGCCGAGCTCCACAGTGCCGGCCTG
>ONST01000043.1 GCA_900320575.1 uncultured Eubacteriales bacterium | reverse complement strand
CGGAGCCGACGCCTACGCCGGAACCGACGCCTACGCCGACCGTCGTTCCGCCCACGCCGACCACGGTCCCGCCGACGGATACGCCGAAGACGCCCGCATCCAGGACCGCACCGAAGACGGGCGATCCCTCGGAGCCCGGGTTCTTACTGTTCCTCGCCGGACTTGCCGGCGGCTTTGCCGTTCTGGCCGGCAGAAAGCTGAAGAAGGAGCGCAGGAACCGCCGTGCAAGAGGAGACTGACAGGGAGTAAGAGAAGGAGCCCGGGACTTACCGTGCAGGAAGGGCATGACAGCGCTCTCCTTAAACGCGTACGCTTCTTCTGAGCTGTGAAGCGGCTCACAAAAAACGAAAACAAAACTGCCGGATTTCACACACTGTTCATATTCGTCTGTTACAGTAAGATGCAGATCAGTGTGCGGGATCCGGCTTTTATGTACCATTCAGGCAGCAGCCGGCACAGATCCCGCGCGCCGGAAGGAGGACATTCCGAATGGATAATCTGAAAATACTGGTGGTGGACGACGAGAGCCGCATGCGCAAGCTCGTAAAAGATTTCCTGCAGCGGCAGAATTATACGGTGCTGGAGGCGGCCGACGGGGAGCAGGCGGTGGATCTGTTCTATGAGGAAAAGGATATCGCTCTGATCATCCTGGACGTGATGATGCCGAAGATGGACGGCTGGGAGGTCTGCCGCGAGATCCGCCAGTACTCGAAGGTCCCGATCATCATGCTGACTGCCCGCGGCGACGAGCGCGACGAGCTGCTGGGCTTCCAGCTGGGCGTGGACGAGTATATTTCCAAGCCGTTTTCCCCGAAGATCCTCGTGGCCCGCGTTGAGGCGATCCTGCGCCGTGCCGGCGTGACGGGGCAGGACGAGACGATCGAAGCCGGCGGGATCCGCATCGACAAATCTGCCCATCAGGTCCTGATCGACGGAAAATCCGTGGAGCTCTCCTTCAAGGAGTTCGAGCTCCTGAGCTATTTCGTGGAAAATAAGGGGATCGCGCTGTCCCGCGAGAAGATCCTCAACGCGGTGTGGAATTACGATTATTACGGGGATGCCCGCACCATCGATACCCATGTGAAGAAGCTCCGCAGCAAAATGGGAGAGAAGGGCAATCTCATCCGCACGATCTGGGGCATGGGCTACAAGTTCGATCCTGACGGGGAGAGCGGGAAATGAAGCACTCGATGCGCAGACAGCTGATGGCGCTGCTGGCGGGGATGATCCTCTTCGCCCTGGTGCTGATCGGCATCGTCAATTACTGTTTTCTGGGGACCTTCTATACCTCCATGAAGGAGAAGAGCCTTCTGAAGACCTACGATATGCTGAACGCCTATATGCTTTCCGAGGCTGCTTCCGGAACGGAGGACGCGGAGGACGCGGAGGACGCGGAGGACGCGGAAGAAGCGGAAGAGGCAGACGGAGAGGCGCCCTACGGGGAAAAACGGCACGGAGGCAGGGACACCGAGGAGGAGGTCTTCTCCTATGAGATCCATCAGGTGGCCGTGCAGGATAACATCCGCATCCTGGTCACAGACGTGGATTTCACGGATCTAAGGTCCACCGGGCGGGAGTCCCGCTCCGACGCGCTGCGGCTGTTCGGTTATTTTACCGGTTACTACCGGGGGACGGTCGTCGTCCGTTCCCAGACGTCCACCTACGTGATCCAGGAGACGGAGGACGAGGATATCAGCACGGAATACCTGGAAATGTGGGGACAGCTGGACTCCGGGGACTGGTTCCTTCTGCGGACCCCTCTTGAGAGCATCGCCACCACGGCCAGGCTCTCGAATATTTTCTATGCGATCGTGGGCCTCGTGGTGATCCTCATCAGCATGATCCTGGTCTGGTTCTTCTCGAGAAGGTTCACGGAGCCGATCACCCAGCTCACCGACCTGTCCATGCGGATGGCGAATCTGGATTTCGAGGCCAGATACACCGGGGAAGCGGACAGCGAGATCGGCCAGCTGGGCCGGAATTTCAACCGCATGTCCGACGAACTGGAGACGACGATCTCCGAGCTGAAGAGCGCCAACGCGGAGCTGATGCAGGACAACGAGCGCAAGACGCAGGTCGACGAGATGCGCAAGGAGTTCCTGAACAGCGTTTCCCATGAGCTGAAGACGCCGATCGCCCTGATCCAGGGCTACGCCGAGGGACTGAAGGACGATATCGCCAGCGACCCGGAGAGCCGGGACTTCTATCTGGAAGTCATCATGGACGAGGCCAATAAGATGAACGGCATGGTGAGGAAGCTCCTGACGCTGAACCAGCTGGAATTCGGAAATGAGCAGGTCGCCATGGAGCGCTTTGATCTCCGGCAGCTGATCCAGGGCGTCGTGTCCGGCATGCAGATCCTTATCGGCGAGAAGAAGGCGGACGTGTCCTTCCCGCTGGATCATCCGGTCTACGTCTGGGGAGACGAGTTCCAGATCGAGGAGGTCGTCACCAATTATCTGAGCAATGCCCTCAATCACCTGGACTATGACAGAAGGATCGAGATCCGGGTCGGAGAGGAAGACGGAATCGTGACAACGACGGTCTTCAACACCGGGGATCCGATCCCGGAGAAGGATCTGGACCGCGTGTTCGAGAAGTTCTACAAGGTGGACAAGGCGCGCACCCGGGAGTACGGAGGCTCCGGGATCGGGCTGTCGATCGTGAAGGCGATCATGGACCGCCACCACGGAAGCTGCGGCGTCCGGAACTACGAGAACGGCGTCGCCTTCTGGTTCACGCTTGAAGGGAAAGACGCGTTGTGCTAAAATACATGGCATGATTGCGATTATTGATTACGATGCCGGGAACGTCAAGAGCGTTCAGAAGGCATTCGAAAAACTGGGACAGCAAGTAGAAGTGACCCGTGATCCGCAGGTAATCTTATCTGCGGATCATGTTGTGCTTCCGGGCGTCGGAAATTTCGGCGACGCGGTGGGAAATCTGAGGAAATACGGACTGGAAGACGTGATCCGGGAGGTGATCGCGCGCAAGATCCCGTTCCTCGGGATCTGCGTCGGCATGCAGGCGCTGTTCGAGGGAAGCGAGGAGAGTCCGGATGTGCCGGGCCTCGGGATCTTCCGGGGGTACTGCAGGAGATTCCCGGACCGGGAGGGCTTCAAGGTCCCGCAGATCGGCTGGAATTCCATTTTCTTCCTGAACGACGGAAAGCTCTTCAAGGAGATCCCCAACGGGATTTTCGTCTATTTCGTCCACTCCTTCTACGTGGAGGCGGAGAATCTCAACATCGTAAAGGCGGTCTGCGAATATACGAATATCTTCCATGCCTCCGTGCAGCGGGGAAATGTGTTCGCCTGCCAGTTCCATCCGGAGAAATCGGGAAATGCGGGCCTTCGGATCCTGCAGAATTTCCTGCTGGTGAAAAAGCCGGAAGAGAAGGAGGAGGAATGAGATGCTGACCAAGCGCATTATTCCCTGCCTGGACGTCAACGCCGGACGGGTGGTCAAAGGCGTGAATTTCGTGAATCTGACGGACGCCGGGGATCCGGTGGAGATCGCGAAGGCCTACAATGAAGAAGGCGCCGACGAGCTGGTCTTTCTGGATATCACGGCTTCCTCCGACAAGCGGAAGACTGTGGTCGACATGGTGCGCCGGGTCGCGGAGCAGGTCTTTATTCCCTTTACGGTGGGCGGCGGAGTCAATTCCGTGGAGGATATGAAGCAGATCCTGCGCGAGGGCGCGGACAAGGTGTCCATTAATACCGCCGCGATCCGCAATCCGGAGCTGATCCGGGAGGGCGCGAAGAAGTTCGGAAATCAGTGCATCGTGGTGGCGATCGACGCCAGACGGCGCCCGGAGGGAGAGGGCTGGACCATCTACGTGAAGGGCGGCCGCGAGGATACCGGGATCGACGCCGTGGAGTGGGCAAAGAAGGCGGTCTCCCTGGGAGCCGGCGAGATCCTTCTGACCTCCATGGACTGCGACGGCACGAAGAACGGCTACGATCTCGAACTGACGCGGGCCGTTTCCGACGCGGTCGGTGTTCCGGTCATCGCCTCAGGCGGCGCCGGAAAGCTGGAGGATTTCTATACGGCCCTTACGGAGGGCGGGGCGGACGCGGCCCTCGCGGCCTCGCTGTTCCACTACCGTGAGCTGGCGATCGGTGAAGTCAAGGAGTATCTGGAGGAACGGGGCGTGCCCGTCCGGTTCTGAATGACCTGTTCCGGAGGTGAGAAAATGGCGATAACCGGGGCGTGGGAAGCGGCTCTGAAGGGAGAGTTCCGGAAGCCGTACTACGCGAAGCTCTATCATACGGTGGTCGAAGAGTACCGGGACCGGGTGATCTATCCCCCGAGCACCGATATTTTCAACGCGTTTGCCTTCACGCCGCTCCCGGAGGTGAAGGTGGTGATCCTCGGCCAGGATCCCTACCACGAGCCCGGACAGGCGATGGGACTGTCGTTTTCCGTACACAAGGGGATCCGGATCCCTCCGTCCCTGGTCAATATCTATGCGGAGCTGCAGGACGACCTCGGCTGTTACGTGCCGGACAACGGCGACCTGACGAAGTGGGCCCGGCAGGGCGTGCTGCTTCTCAATACCGTCCTCACGGTGCGCGCGCATCAGGCCAATTCCCACCGCGGGATCGGCTGGGAGGAGTTCACGGACGCGGCGATCCGCGTTCTGGCGGAGGAGGACCGGCCGATGGTCTTTATCCTCTGGGGGACGCCTGCGAGAAAGAAGAAGGCGCTTCTTCACAATCCGAAGCACCTGATCCTGGAGTCGCCCCATCCGTCGCCGCTGTCGGCGTACGGCGGCTTTTTCGGGAGCAGGCCCTTCTCGAAGACGAATGCGTATCTCGAACAATGCGGCCTTTCTCCGATCGACTGGCAGATTGAAAATGCCTGAGGGACGCGTGTACGGACCTCAAGGCAGACAGGCAGGAGCGTATATGGCGGATAAAAAGGGCGCAGTGGTGAGGCAGGCTTCCTTCCTCATGGCCGCGCAGATGATTTCCAGCGTGATCGGACTTCTCTACAAGAGCCCCCTTCACGTGATCATGGGAGACGTGGGAGACGGGTATTACCAGTTCGCGCAGGAGTGGTATACCATCATTCTGCTCATCTCTTCCTACAGCATTCCCAGCGCCGTCTCCAAGGTGATGGCGGAGCGGCTGGCGGTGCATCAGTATAAAAATGCGAACCGCGTCTTCCGCGCGGCCCTCATTTATGTGACGGTCGTTGGTCTCATCGGAGGGCTTGTCGCCTATTTCGGCGCTCCCTTCTTCCTGCAGGAGTCGCAGGACGCGGTGCTTGCGCTGCGGATCCTGGCGCCGACGATCTTCCTGTCGGGCTTCTTAGGCTGCATGCGCGGATTCTTCCAGGCGCACAACACGATGAAGCCGACGGCCATTTCCCAGATCGCGGAGCAGTTCCTGAACGCGGCGGTCTCGGTGCTGGCCGCCTATCTGCTGACCCGGCCGTACCTCGGGCAGGAGAACCTGCGGGCCCGCTACGGCGCCGCGGGCGGCACGATCGGCACCAGCGCCGGCGTGCTGACGGGCCTTCTCATCATGCTGGCCGTCTTTCTGGTGAACCGGAAGCTGATCAGCCGCAGGATCCGCAAAGACCGGCACCGCAATGTAGAGCCCTACCGGGAAGTCTTCCGGGATATCTTCCTGATGGTGACCCCGATCATCCTTGCGACCTGCGTCTACAACCTGAGCTCGGTCGTGGATCAGCGGATCTTCGCCAGCCTGCTGACGGCGAAGGAGGTCCCCTCGGAGACCATCGCGAGCCAGTACGGACTCTTCAGCTACCGCTGCAAGACGATCATCAATATCCCGATCGCCCTGGCATCGGCCACTTCCACGGCTCTGATCCCTGCGGTCGCTTCCTCTATCGCGGAGAAGAAACAAAAGGACGCGGCGGAGAAGATCAACGAGTGCATCCGCCTGATCCTGTTTCTGGCAGTGCCCTCGGCCTTCGGCATCGCGATCCTGTCCTATCCGGTGATGCTGATGCTCTATCCGAGCGGCGACGTGCGTACGGCGGCGGTCCTGCTGTCCTGCGGCGCGGTCTCGGTCATATTCTACAGCCTCTCCACTGTCACGAACGGCGTGCTGCAGGGACTGGGACATCCGGGCGAACCGGTGAAGAACGCGGCCCTCGGCCTTGTGATGAACGTCCTGACGGTCTATCTGCTGGTGGGCTGGCTCGATATCGGCGTTTACGGCGTTCTGGCGGCGACTGTGGTCTACTCCTTTTCGGTCATGATCCTCAACGGCTTCGCGGTCCGGAAGCATTTCGGCATGAAGGTGGGGACCGTGCGGGCCTTCTTCGCCCCGCTCCGCGCGGCGGTGATCATGGGGATCGGCGTCGCGGCCGTTTACTGGGGTCCGCGCCTGCTGTTCCCGCAGGTCTTTGGGAGATATCTGGTCAGCGCGGTGCTGACGCTCGCAGCGGTGCTCGCCGGAGTACTGATCTATTTTGTCACTTATCTGAAAATGACGGGCATGACCGACGCGGAGATCCGCAAGCTCCCGATGGGAACGAGGATGCTCTCGCTTCTTCGGAAGCTGCATCTGCGCTGAAGGGTTCTTCCGCCATTTTCACAGGAAATACAGCAAGAAAAGCAGTGAGGAGGAATTGTTGTGAGTCAGAAGAAACTGATGCTGGGAAATGAGGCCATTGCCCGCGGTCTCTACGAGGCGGGCGTCAAGGTCTCCAGCGCCTATCCGGGCACGCCGAGCACGGAGATCAGCGAGAACCTGGTCCGGTACAAGGACAGCGTGTACTGTGAGTGGGCGCCCAATGAGAAGGTAGCCGCCGAAGTGGCCTTCGGAGCCTCTGTCGCCGGCGTCCGCTCGTTCGCCTGCATGAAGATGGTGGGCTACAACGTGGCGGCGGATCCGCTCTATTCCATGGCCTACACCGGAGTGAACGGCGGTATGGTCGTGGCGGTCGCCGACGACCCGGGCCTCTACAGCTCCCAGAATGAGCAGGATACCCGCGCCGTCAGCCGCGCGGCCCAGATCCCGGTCCTTGAGCCCTCGGACTCCCAGGAGGCGAAGGAGTTCACGAAGCTGGCCTATGAGATCAGCGAGACCTATGATAAGCCGGTGGTGCTGCGCACCACCACCAGACTGGCCCATTCCCAGGGCCTGGTGGAGCTCTGCGACCAGGAGGAGATCCCGGACCGGCCCTACGAGAAGGATCCGGCCAAGTGGGTCATGCTTCCCGCCAACGCGGTGAAGCGCCACGCGGTGGTGGAGGAGCAGATGGAGCGCCTCGCGGAGGACGCCTGCAGCCTTCCCATCAACCGGATGGAACTGCGGGATACGAAGATCGGCTTCATCACCAGCGGCATTCCCTACACCTATGTGAGGGAGGCGATGCCGGAGGCCTCGGTACTCAAGCTCGGTCTGGTGCATCCGCTGCCCCGGAAGCTCATCGAGGAGTTCGCGGCGAAGGTGGACCGGCTGATCATTTTCGAGGAGCTGATGCCGGTCATCGAGGAGCAGGTCCGCTCCTACGGCATCGCCTGCGAGGGCAAGGAGCTCTTCACGAAGATCGGAGAGTACTCGGCGAATCTGCTCCGGGAGCGCGTCCTGGGAGAGACGGTCCAGGCGGCAGCGGATCCTTCGGTCCCCAACCGGCCTCCGATCCTCTGTCCCGGCTGTCCGCACCGCAGCACCTTCCATGTACTGAAGAAGCTGAAGCTGCACACCGCGGGCGATATCGGCTGCTACACGCTGGGCGCGGTCCCGCCGCTTTCCGTGATCGAGACGACCCTGTGCATGGGCTCCTCCATTTCCTCGCTCCACGGCATGGGAAAGGCAAAGGGAGAAGACTATCTGCGCGACTGGGTCTGTGTCATCGGCGATTCCACCTTCATGCATACCGGCGTTAATTCGCTGGTCAACATGGCCTACAACCAGAGCACGGGAACGGTGATCATCCTTGATAACCGCATCACCGGCATGACCGGTCACCAGGATCATCCCGGGACCGGAAAGACCCTGATGGGAGACGTCGTTCCGGCGGTCGATTACGAGAAGCTCTGCCGCGGACTGGGCATCGAGCACGTATACACGGTCAATGCCTTTGACGTGGAGGCGCTGACGGCCCGGGTGAAGGAAGAGGTGAAGGCGGATCATCTGTCGGTCATTATCTCGAAAGCCCCCTGTGCCCTGATTCCGGAGGCCCGCTCCACGAAGAAATGCGAGGCCCTTCCGGAGGCCTGCAGGCACTGCGGCGCCTGCCTGATCCCCGGCTGTCCGGCCCTGACGAAGAACGCGGACGGCTCTGTCACAATTGACGACACCATGTGCAACGGCTGCGGCCTTTGCCGCCAGCTCTGCAGGTTTGACGCGATCCGGGAGGTGAATGCCAGATGATGACGAAAAATATTATGATTGTCGGCGTCGGCGGACAGGGGACCCTGATCGCCAGCCGGATCCTCGGCGGGCTTGCGATGCGGAAAGGATATGACGTAAAGCTCTCGGAGGTGCACGGAATGGCCCAGAGAGGCGGCTCGGTCGTGACCTTCGTCCGCTACGGCGACGAGGTGGCGGAGCCCATCGTGGAGCCGGGCTGCGCGGACGTGCTGATCGCGTTCGAGCGGCTGGAGGCGAAGCGCTACGCGCATTTCCTGAAGAAGGACGGCGTGGTCATCGTCAACGACCAGCGGATCGATCCGATGCCGGTGGTGATCGGCGCGGCTGAGTATCCGGAGGGCATTCTCGAGGAGCTCGGGAAGACGCACACGGTCTACGCGATCGACGCCATGACCGAGGCGAAAAAGCTGGGCAACCCCAAGTGCTTCAACGTGATCGTGCTGGGCATGGCCGCGAAGCATATGGACTATACGGAAGAAGACTGGCACAGCGTGATCGCCCAGGTGGTGAAGCCCCAGTTCGTGGAGCTGAATCAGAAGGCTTTCGATCTGGGATACCGCTCATAAAAAAAAGAGCACCGCTTACGTGGCGGTGCTCTGTGTTTCCCGGGCTGCCTGCCGGTCCTTCCGGTAGGCAGCGGGATTGATCTGATAGGCTTTTTTGAACTGGCGGCTGAAATAGGCGCTGTCGGAGAAGCCGCAGGAGAGCGCGATCTCCGTGATCGTCTCGTCCGTGGAAGCCAGCCGCTCGCAGGCCTGGCTCATGCGGTAATCATTCAGATAATCGACCGGAGTCTGATTCAGCATTTTCCGGAAGGTGCGCAGCGCCTCCCGCTCGCTGATCCCCGCACTGTCCGCGATATCCGCCAGGGAGATCTTTTCCCCGAAATGCCGGTGGATGTAGGAGATCATATGCCGGATCCGCTCCTGACCGGGAACACTGGCGGAGGGACGGCTCCGGAGTTCCTCGCGGATCTCCGCAAGGAGCAGGAGCCAGATCTCGGAGAGCAGATTCCGGGTCTCGAATTCCACATCTTTCTGCTTCTGCAGGACGCCCAGATCGCGTACCATGCGGCAGATCTTCTGTCCCCGTTCGGTCTCTTTCGTGATGACCAGGACTTCGATCTGACGGTTTCCGGTCACGGGCTTCAGGTACTTGGTGTCGAAAATGCTGTGAAAATGTCCGGCCAGGAACATCGGATGAAAAATGTGCGCCTCCTGAACGGCGGTCGTCCGCTCATCGAGATTCATGACCGTCTCCAGCACATTGGAATTCGTGAACGCCACCTCGCCCTCGTGCACGTGGTATTCCGCGTTTTCCGTGAGGAGCTTCAGCCCGCCGCGGACGACGTACGTCAGTTCCAGTTCTTCGTGCCAGTGCCAGGGAACGCGGTAGTGGCGCATCTCGGTGGTATGCATGACGTAGGGGTATTCCGAAGTCATGCCGTAGATCCGTTCGGCCTGATTCTCGTCAATGATGATCGAATGCATAGGAGCTCCTGTTCGGGCAAATGATACTGATCGGATGCCGGACTGCTTTTTGCGGCTGTCCGGAATTATTGTACCGGATCCGCCCGCATAAAACAAGCACCCGCTTCCCGCCAAAAGGGGCGGGAGAGCGGATGCCTGAAAAAAGAGAACTATCTGTTATGCGGCGCCGGCCTCTTCAATCAATGCTTTTTCAGCGAAGGTCGGTGTATTCTTCTTCTGCCGGAACAGATGCCGGATAAGCGAAATGAGAAACAGCGACAGCGGCGATCACAGTTGCGGTAAGAATGAGTTCCATGGTAAATCTCCTTTCTATATGTGTCCGGTCTTTTGTACCGGTTCTTTGTTTTTTGTTGACTTTATTATAGAGCGGAGATAGATATGATACTTGAAGAATAACGCCAAAATCATGTGAATTTGGGACAGAATATAATTATCAGCAGGAAAATACGGACAATGGACGCAAATTGAAAAATATGTCCTTATTTTGCACTGCTCGGGGCGGCAGGTGTGCCGGAGCGGCACAGAAAGGAGCGCATACGATGCGTGAAAAAAACGGAGATCTGGAAGGAATGAGCTTTATCTGGGATCTGGACGGCACCCTGATCGATTCCTATCCGGTCCTGATCGGAAGCCTCCGGAAGGCGCTCGCTGAGCGGGGGATCCAGCGGACGGAGGAGGAACTCCGGGAGTATTCCCTGCGGTACTCCGTGCGGTCTTATCTGGAGAAGACGGCGGAGGAGACCGGAATTCCCTTCGAACAGCTCAAGGGCCGCTACTCGCAGCTGACCCATGAGCGGGCAGGTGAGAACCGGCTCATGCCCGGGGCCAAAGAGGCGCTGCAGGAGCTGCAGAACCGGGGCGGGGCCCATTATCTCTTTACGCACAAAGGGACATCCGCGTTTGAGATCCTTGACCGGCTGGAGATCCGGTCCTTCTTCCGGGAGATCGTGACCGGAGCCGACGGTTTTCCGCGGAAACCGGCCCCGGACGCGGTCCGGTATCTGGTGGAGCGGCACGGCCTTCGCCCGGAGCGGACCTGGTATGTCGGGGACCGGAAGCTGGACCGGGAATGCGCGGAAAATGCCGGGATCGGGAGCATTTTCTACATCAGCAGCGAGGTCGGAGAGCAGGAAGCGGAAGGATCGGACCTGATCGTCCGGGATCTGCGGGAGATCGCGGACCGGGCAGGGGACTGAAAAAGAGAATCAGGACAGCGGCAGCCGGGGAGATTCCCGGCTGTTTCTCTTTCTCGCAGTGTACGCAAACGTGCATCATTTACAGACAGAACAGGAGCCGCAGCACGGCGCAGATAAGAAGCGTTCCCAGGAACATGAGCGCCATGCTGAGCTTCCAGCGTCCGCCGCGGTTGAAGCCGTAGAAATCCGGCCAGCCGCCTTTTTCTTCCCCGAGCAGCACCACCTGCCGGAAGTAGACGGCCCCGTAGAGGACCGTCGGCAGAAGGCCGAGGAGCATTTCCGGGACAGTGAGCGGATAGAACCGCTCGCAGAAGCAGAAGGAAAGGACGGCGCACAGGGGATTGACCAGGTGGAAGAAAAATTCCGAGCCCTTCATCAGGTTCCGGTAGCCGAAGAGCGGCCCGAGAAAGAAGAGCACCGTGAGAAAAGTGACCGTGACAGCCGCGGTCGAGGCGTATTTGAGAAGAAAGATGCCCCGGGGGACCGCTCCGGGAGCGGCCAGAGAAGCGGCGAGGATCAGAAGCGCGGCGAAAGCGGCCAGCTCGTTGGAGAGCGTCGTAAAGAAGCGGAAGAAGGTGGAGGCGCGCTCCGCGGTCGTCCGCCCGTTCCGCGGCCGGAGCCGCATATAAGAGCCGATAAGCGTACTGACTACGATCTCCAGATTGAGCAGAATGGATAAGGTGCGCATCAGAGCCTCCTTTTCCTGCGTCTTTTCTTCGGGCGGAGCGCCAGGGACAGGGGATCCGGTTTTACAGAAAACACCGTGTAGTCCCGCTCGAAGAGCCGCTCCGAGATATCCCGGTTGAGGCGGGATTCCGGCACGCGGTCAAGAAGCACCGCGCGCTGATAGTTCTTGTTCTTGCTGGTGTAGGCGGGAAGCCGGTTGCTGAGGAGGATCTCCGCAAGCTCGTCCTTCCACAGGAGGCGCAGCTTCTGCGCAAGGACCGGTTCCGGATTCCTTCTGGCCCTCCGCAGCAGATAGAAGTCCGGCCGGCCGTCCTCCTCATCCACGGTGATGGCGCCCCACCACTCCGGAAGATGCTCCAGGATGTGCATGGCGTGGCGGCTTCCGACTACCGCGTAATTGAAATCATAGCAGCGGCTGTAATCCCGCACCTGTCCGGCGAGCCGGGTATAGGAGTCGGCGTCGCTCTTGATCTCCAGCCCGGTGACGGCGTCCTCCGTGATCATCACCACGTCGGCGCGGGAGCGGCCCGTGACCTTTTCCTCCAGGATCCGCACCTTGCCGAAGGTCTCCTCGAGATAGTCGAAGAGAGGTTCCCGGATGTCGCTGTCTTTGAGCATATTCCTTCCTTTCGTCTGTACTTCCGCGGCAGCGGGTTCAGATCTCCCGGAGCTGGGCCAGGAACAGCTCGTAGTAATCGTCTTCTCCGGAAAGAAGAGGAGAGTTCTCCCCTCCGCCGTTGGTGCTCCTGCGCATGTTCGCGTAGTAGTCTTCTCCGGCACTGATGAGATCCATTTCATAAAGCGGCATTCCCAGCTCCGTGCTCAGGCGGCAGAGGGCGCTGACAGGCGCAGCTTCTTTCGAAGCTGCCAGCAGCTGTTCCCGGATCTTAGGGTCTTTCCGTGCGAGACGAAGAAGAGCTGAGAGAATTTCGTCGACGTTCAAAGCTTACCTCCCCTGCCCCTGCTGCCGGTCTGATTTTTCCGGAACTGCATCGGGGTCATTCCGAACTGTTTTTTAAAGACATTCTGAAAATATGACTGGCTGGAGTAGCCGAGATAGGCGCTGATCTCCGCCAGCGAGAAGGGACTGTAGATCAGCAGATCGCAGGCCTCTTCCAGCTTGCATTTCGTAATATAGTCTCCCACGCTCATGCCGAGCTCCGCCTTGAAACGCCGCATCAGATAGGAACTGCTGCGGTGGATCACCTCCGCCACTTCCTCGACGCCGACGGATTCGTTGGTGCGGCTCCTGATATAGGACATCGCGCGGCTGATCTCCGCAGAGACTCCATCGGGCAGGGCTGATTCCCCGGCACGCTTGCAGAAGTCCATCAGCATGACATAGCGCAGACGGTCGATCTCCTCAATGCTCTGAAGCTGCTCGCACTCGAGGATGTACAGGTCCACCAGCTGATAGGTCTG
>ONST01000073.1 GCA_900320575.1 uncultured Eubacteriales bacterium | reverse complement strand
TCCTCTCGCGGCTCGCGCCGCTCGATGTCCGTTCGCCGTCGAATGCGCATCCGTGCAGGCACGATGCGCGCTCTCCGGCTTTATCGCTCAAATAAATACCCCCGGCTGTCCCAAAAAGACCGCCGGGGGTATTGTTATCTGTTTATTTTTCCGGGAGCCTGACTTCGATGCTGAGTTCCTCCAGCTGCTTCGGATCCACGGCCGAGGGCGCGTCGATCATCAGATCGGAGGCGTCCTTCACCTTCGGGAAGGCGATGACGTCGCGGATAGACTCCGAGCCGGACAGCAGCATTGCCATGCGGTCGAGGCCGTAGGCCAGTCCTGCGTGAGGCGGAACGCCGTACTTGAAGGCCGTCAGCAGAAATCCGAACTGCTCATTGGCCCGTTCCGGCGTAAAGCCCAGGACCTCCAGCATCTTCTCCTGGATGTTGTTGCGGTGGATCCGGATCGAACCGCCGCCGAGCTCACAGCCGTTGAGCACGATATCGTAGGCCTCCGCGCGGACCGAGCCGGGATCCGAGTCGATCCGGTCCCAGTCCTCCTCGTTGGGCATCGTGAACGGATGATGCATCGCCATGAAGCGGTTCTCCTCGTCCGACCATTCCAGCAGCGGGAAGTCCGTGATCCACACGAACCGGAAGGCGTTGGGATCGATGAGCCCCTTCTCCTTTCCGATCGCCAGACGGAGCGCCCCCAGCGAAGCGCAGACCACCTTGAAGCTGTCCGCCGCAAAGAGCAGCAGATCGCCCTTTTCGCCGTCCATCGCCGCGACGAGCGCCGCCATTTCATCCTCCGTCATGAACTTCGAGAAGGAAGACTTGAAGCTTCCGTCCTCCTTGACGGCGATATAGGCAAGGCCCTTTGCGCCGTAGGTCTTCGCGACCTCGGTCAGCTTGTCGATCTTCTTCCGCGGCAGGTCAGCCATGCCCTTGGCGTTGAGGCCTCGCACCATGCCGCCGTCCGCAATGGCGCCGGTGAAGACGCCGAATCCGCAGTTCCTGACGGTCTCCGTGACGTCGGTGATCTCCATGCCGAACCGCAGATCCGGCTTATCCGAACCGTAGCGGTCCATGGCGTCCTGCCAGGTCATGCGGGAAATGCCGTTCTCTTCGATCTCCTTTGCCGCGGCAGCCACGCCGGCAGCGAGCTCCTTCGGGAACTCCAGCGCCTCGTAGGCCGGCGCGAGATTCTTCAGCACATAGCCCAGCAGGCGGGTGTTGACGTCCAGCACGTCCTCCTGGTCCACGAAGGAGAGCTCCATGTCGATCTGGGTAAATTCCGGCTGACGGTCCGCACGCAGGTCCTCGTCGCGGAAGCAGCGGGCGATCTGATAATAGCGGTCGAAGCCGGAGCACATCAGCAGCTGCTTGAAGAGCTGCGGGCTCTGCGGGAGCGCGTAGAACGCGCCGGGATGCACGCGGCTGGGCACCAGATAATCGCGGGCCCCCTCCGGGGTGCTGCCGATCAGATCCGGAGTCTCGATATCGAGGAAGCCCTCACCGGACAGGAACGACCGGACCAGCTCCACGATCTTCGAGCGCAGCATGATCCGGTGCTGCAGCTCCGGACGGCGCAGATCCAGATAGCGGTATTTGAGGCGCAGATCCTCGCGGGTGTCGATCCCGTCCTGCACCGGGAACGGAGGCGTCAGCGCCTCGCTCAGCACCCGCAGGCTATCGGGGATCACTTCGATGGTGCCGGTGCGCAGATTGGGATTAAAGGCTCCGCCCCGCTTCTCAACGATCCCGGTCACCGCGATCGTGGATTCCGTCTTGAGAGATCCCCATCTGGGATCCGCTCCCTCTGACTCCGTGACGATCTGGATGATGCCGGTCCGGTCCCGCAGGTCCACAAAGACGATCCCGCCCTTGTTGCGGCACTTCGCGACCCAGCCCATCAGCGTCACGCGTTTTCCGATATCTCCTTCCGTGAGCTCCGCGCATCTGGCGGTGCGCTTCAGCCCTTTCATGGATTCTGCCATAGCTGTACTCTCCCTCTTATCTGCTGAAATATTCTCTGATCTCCGTGTAGCCCTCGTCTGTGAGCTGCTGCTTCTGGAACTTTTTGTTTTTCTTCATGACGGACACGTCGACCGTCCTGCCCTCCGCGCGAAGCGCGACCGCCTCTTTGAAGATCTCCGCGAGCTTCTCCTTCGGCATATTCTTCTCCACGAGGAACGCGGTCTTTTCCTGCGCGCCGGGCACCGTGAATCCGCGCTCCATCAGCAGCAGGATAATGCGCTCGAAGCCGATGGAGAAGCCCACGGCCGGCGTCGGCTGGCCGGTGAACTTGCCGATCATCTCGTCATAGCGCCCGCCTCCGCCCACGGAACCGCCGTATTCGTCCATCGCGATCTCGAAGATCGGCCCGGTATAGTAGCTCATGCCGCGCACCAGGGTCGGATCGAAGACGATCCGGAAGTCCGCGGTCTTCGCGGCCTCCACGCAGTCCATGATCGCGCGGAGCGGAGACCCGGTCTCCTCCATCAGCGCCTCCTGCTCCGGCGTCAGTTCCGTGCCGGAGGCGAACTGCCCAAGATACGCGTCGACGGTCTCTTCCGGGAAGGATGCAAGGAGCTCCGAGCGGACGCCGTCCATGCCGATCTTATCCATCTTGTCGAGGATGATGAAGACCCTGTCATAGGCTTCCTCGGGGAAGCCGGCCTTCTTCGCCATGGCCTTCAGGATGCGGCGGTCATTGATGCGGATCGTAAAGTTGTGGAAATCCAGCTTTCCCAGGACCGTCGTGGTCGCCAGGATCAGCTCGATCTCCGCGAGATACCCGGGATCGCCCAGAATATCGATATCGCACTGGGTGAACTGGCGGTATCTGCCGCGCTGCGGCCGGTCCGCGCGGAAGACGCTCCCGATCTGCAGGGCCTTGAAGGGCGACGGCAGTTCATTGGCGTGGTTCGCGTAGTAGCGGGACAGAGGCAGCGTCAGATCGTAGCGCAGGCCGCTGTCCGTCACGGCGTCCTCGGTGGTGGGCTTCGTCAGATCCAGCTTCTCGCCGCGCTTTAAGACCTTGAAGATCAGCTTTTCATTTTCCCCGCCCTGCTTCGAGAGCAGGTTCTCGATGTGCTCCACCACAGGGGTATCGATGGAGGAAAACCCGAACGCGGAATAGGTCCTGCGGATCAGCTCCGTCACATAGTTGCGGACAGCCATCTCCCCGGGAAGAATATCCTTCATGCCGTTCACCGGCTTTTTGATCATTGCCATACTGCCTCCTTATACTGACCCGAATTCCCGGAGGATCTCCTCCTCCCGGATCGGAAGTCTCTTCTGATAATCCGTTCCCGTGCGGTGCACGACCCGCTCGAATGCCAGGAACACCTGCATGTCAAAGTGGCTGATCTCGTCGATCATCAGGGCGACCGCTTCCCGCTCCTCGAACCGCTTCCGGTAGGGGCGGTCCGTGGTGAGCGCCGCGAAGACGTCGCAGACGCGGATGATCCGCGCCGCGAAGGGGATCTCCTCCCCCTTCAGATTGTCGGGATAGCCGGTGCCGTCATAATTTTCGTGGTGCCAGCGCACCGCATCGAGGATGAAGGGCTTGTAATTCCTGCTCTTCAGGATCTCGTAGGACAGCTGAGAGTGCATGCGGACGTATTTCATCTCCTCGACCTGCAGCGGGCTCCCGATCCGGGTCTCGCCGTACAGATAATTAGCGAGCTTCAGTTTCCCGATATCGTGCATGAGTCCGGCGTGGGTGAGGTCGTATACCTGCGCCTTCGGCAGTCCCAGTTCGCGGGAGAGGTCCCGCGCAAGGAGGCTCACGTAGAGCGCGTGCTCCAGTTCCTCCCGCAGATTATAATTGACGATCGTACCCAATATTGCGATTCCTGTCTGAAAAATGCTGAAAACGGGGTGCTTTATGCGCAGCCCGCTACGAAACGGTCCCTGTGCGCTGCGCCTGGCGCTCCAGATAGGTCTTCACATCCTTCGGAGAAATGACCCGCTCGATCCTGCCGTCCGGCGAGACCGTCTTGGTGGACCCTCCGGCCCCGAAGGCCCGGATCGCCTGCACTTCCTCCATAATAAGGATATTGTAGAGGCAGGCCTTCCCGGGACGGGCGAAGCCCGTATTTTCCAGGTTTCCCTTCATATTCTTCTGCCGGTACAGGTAATAGGGCTCCATCCCCAGGTCCTTCGCGCAGTCCGCGGCCAGGGCCATGATCTCCCTGGAGTTTTCAAAGATCCTGCCCTGAAAATTGCCGTAGTCCGCACCGGCGTCCTTCTCCCGGTCTTCCCGGATCGTCTGCCTCAGGCGCGAGGCCCTCTTCACCGCCAGCGAATGCACGGTCAGGGAATCCGGCTTCAGCTCACGGACGGCATCGAGCGTCCGCGACACCTCGGCTGCCCCTTCTCCGGGCAGTCCCAGGATGATATCCATATTGATGTTGTCGAAGCCCGCCTCACGGGCCAGATAAAAGGCGCGCACCGTATCCTCCGGCGTGTGCGCCCGTCCGATGAGCTCCAGCGTCTCCGGATTCATCGACTGGGGATTTACGGAAATGCGCGTGACCCCGTGGGCTTTCAGCACCCGGAGCTTCTCCGGCGTAATGGAATCCGGACGTCCCGCCTCGACGGTATACTCCAGCGCGGCGCGGGTGTCCGTCAGCTCCTCAATACCGGAAAGAAGCCGTTCCAGTTCCTCCGCCGTCAGCGAGGTCGGCGTCCCGCCGCCGATATAGATCGTCGAGGGCGGCCTTCCGGTACCGCTCTCCTCCAGAAAGCGCCGGTATTCCCCGAGCATCGTAGCGATGTATTCCCCGGTCCGCTTCTTCCAGGCCCCGTAGGGACTGGAGGAAAACGTGCAGTACAGGCAGATCGACGGACAGAACGGAACGTGGAAATAGAGGCTCCAGGAATCCTCCGAAAGATCGATGCCTTTCAGGAGCTCCCGCTCCGTCTTCGCGATCTGAAGCGCGAGACCGCATTTTTCCGGTGTCACAAAATAGTTTTCCATAAGGAACGCGCGGATCTCTTCGTCGGAACGCCCCTTTTCCAGCATTCCCATCGGGATCTTGGTCGGGCGGATCCCGGAGAGCGTCCCCCAGGGCAGCCGGATCCCGGTGAGATCGGAAAGCGTCCCGTAGAGCTCCCGCTTCAGGGCGTCTTTTGCTGCCTTCCGGTCTTCATAGGAAGGGATCTCCACGCGAAAGAGGAGATCCCGTTTTATCCCGCATTTATCCGTATCCGCGTCTGTATAGACAGACACCTCGTCCTCTGGAAAGAAGCTCTTGACCAGGGAGTGGATATCATACAGAAAATCCTGCCGGTCCAGCTGAATTCCGATATTCAACGCGCAAATCCCTCGATGATTCTCTCTTCCTTAATGGTGGTCGTCCTTCCGTGGCCGGGAAGGACCTGCACCTCCTCCGGAAGTGTGGTAAGGAGCGTCGTCAGCGACTCCCGCAGATCCCGGACAGAGCCGGTGGGAAGATCGTATCTGCCGTAGCTGTGATAGAACAGGGTGTCGCCGGCGAACAGCACGCCCAGCTCTTCCGCGTAATAGCAGACGCTGCCGGCCGTATGTCCCGGAGTCTCCAGCACGCGGAGCGTAACGCCTGCCAGGGAGATCTCCTCCCCGCCGGCCAGATAGCGGTCCACGGCATAGCTGCAGTGCTGACCGGGAAAGCCGCTGTTGAGGTCTTCATTTTCAGCCATCGGCCGCTCGCGCTCCCCCATCAGGACTTCCGCCCCGGGATACGCCTCCTTTACGGCGCTGACCGCCAGCACATGATCAAAGTGCCCGTGTGTCAGGAGGACCGCCCTGAGCCTTACTTCCCGCCTGTTCAGTTCGCTGATCAGATATTCCGCCTCATCGCCCGGATCCACAAGGAACGCTTCCTTCGTCTCCTCATCGAGGAGCAGGTAGCAGTTCGTCCCGATGGGACCGACCGTGAAGCACTCGATCGTCTTCGTATCCGCCATCATTCAGCCTGTCTTTCGCTCTACGTCAATGACGCTGTCGATCTTCCGGATCTGCCGGAGCACCTCATCCAGCTCCTGAATAGAATGCACCTGGAAGCTGATCTCCAGCGTCGCGGTCCCCTGCTTGCTCGTGCGGCAGCTGATCTGCCCGATATCGATCTTCCGGTCAGAGAAGAGCCTCGAGACGTCCACCAGAAGTCCGGTGCGGTTGGAGGCGAAGATATTGATCTCCACCGCGTAGGTGCTGTCGTCGCGGCCGTCTGCCGGGACCTGCCACTCCGCCTCGATCAGTCTTCCGCGGTCCGTATCCGACATGTGCATCACGTTGACACAGTCGGAGCGATGCACGGTCACGCCGCGCCCGCGGGTCACGAAACCGACGATCTCGTCTCCGGGCAGCGGGCTGCAGCATTTCGCAAAATGCACGGCCACGTCGTGGAGGCCCTCCACCACGATACCGCCCTTCGTGCCTTTGGAGGCCACCGGGAGCCGTTCCCGGTCCGAAGCCGCCTGCAGCACTTCCTCGTCGGTGAGTTTCTTTCTTTTTTCCTTTTCCGCCAGATCGGCCAGCTTGTTGACGACGGAGCCTTCCTTGATCCCGCCGTGTCCGACCGCCGCGAGCACGGCCTCCCAGTCGTGGAATCCGAACTTTCGGATCACGGATTCCTGGTACGCCGGCTTCATGAGATCCGCGAGCACATAGCCCTTCTGCTTCGCGTAGGAAGCGATCAGATCCTTGCCGCGGTCCACGTTGTCGGCCTTCTGTTCTCTGCGGAACCACTGATTGATCTTGTTCTTCGCCTGGGTGCTCTTGACGAGGTTGAGCCAGTCCAGGCTCGGTCCGCGCGAATTGGCCGAAGTCAGGATCTCCACGCGGTCGCCGTTCCGCAGCCGGTAATCGATGGGAACGAGCTTTCCGTTTACGCGGGCGCCCACCATGCGGTTGCCCACCGCGGAGTGGATCGAATAGGCGAAATCGATCGGACAGGAACCCGCCGGAAGCGTCTTGACGTCGCCGCCCGGCGAGAAGCAGTAGACATTTTCCGCGAACAGGTCGAGATCGGATTTGAGCAGGGACATAAATTCCCGGTTATCTGAGGAATCCTGCTGCCACTCCAGGATCTGGCGCAGCCAGACCAGCTTTTCCTCCTCCTGATTGCCGGAGACCCGGCGTCCGTCGGAGGCTTCCTTATACTTCCAGTGGGCCGCGATACCGTATTCAGCGATGCGGTGCATCTCCCAGGTGCGGATCTGGATCTCGAAGGGAGTCCCTCCGGGACCGATCAGGGTGGTATGCAGGGACTGGTACATATTCGGCTTCGGCATCGCGATGTAGTCCTTGAACCGTCCCGGGATCGGCTTGTACATCTCGTGGATCAGTCCCAGGGAAGCGTAGCAGTCCTGCACCGAATCCACGATGATGCGGATCGCGAAGAGATCGTAGATCTGATCCAGGGTCTTGTCCTGGTTCACCATTTTCTTATAAATAGAGAAGAAATGCTTGACCCGGCCCTTGATCTCCGCCTTGATGCCTGCGCTCTCGATATGCTTCCGGACTTCGCGGACGATCCCTTCCACAAAAACCTCCCGCTCTGTGCGGGTCTCATTGACCTCGCGGACCAGTTCCGCATAGACCTCCGGCTTCCAGTAGCGCAGCGCCAGATCATCCAGCTCCACTTTGATGCGGGAAATACCGAGCCGCTGCGCGATCGGCGCGTAGATATCCATGGTCTCCCGCGCCTTCTCCTGCTGCTTCTCCGGCCGCATGAACTGCATCGTGCGCATATTGTGCAGGCGGTCGGCGAGCTTAATGATGATGACGCGGATGTCGCGGGCCATGGCGAGGAACATCTTGCGGAGATTCTCCGCCTGCACCTCCACCTTGTCGGCGTTGTAGTCGATCTGGCCCAGCTTGGTGACGCCGTCCACAAGGAGCGCCACTTCCGAGCCGAATTCCGCCTCGATCTCCCCCACGGTGACCGGCGTGTCCTCCACGACGTCGTGAAGAATGCCCGCAGCGATGGTCTCCTTGTCCATCTCCAGCTCCGCCAGGATAATGCCGACGTTGAGGGGATGGATGATATAGGGCTCTCCGGACTTGCGCCGCTGGTCCTTATGGCAGCCGTCCGCTTTCCGGTAGGCCTTCTCGATCATCGAAAAGTCGTCCGAAGGGTGATATTTCAGGACACGCGAAACAAGCTCCCGATAGAGATCTTCGGGAGGTGTGAAGGAGGCCTGCTCCGCAATATTGGCCGTTTCCCTCACCTGAAGGGCCGGGCTGTCGTATTCCACAGTCTGCCCTCCGGCGCGTGTCAGTTCTTCCATGGCAGGTCTTTACTTTCCGGGATAGGAAATAACGGTCTGTACGTCGTACTTCTGCAGCTTTTTGCGCCCTTCGAGGCCGGCCAGCTCCAGCAGGAAGACGATCTTGACGACTTCGCCGCCGAGACGCTCGACCAGCTTGCAGGCCGCTTCAATGGTGCCGCCCGTCGCGATCAGGTCGTCCACGATCACGACCTTCTGTCCGGGTTTGATCGCGTCCTTATGCATCTCGACCGTCGCCGTGCCGTACTCAAGATCGTAGGTCTCCTCGATGGTCTCACAGGGGAGCTTTCCCTTCTTGCGGACGAGGACGAACGGCTTATGCAGATTGTAGGCGATCGGGGTGCCGAGGATAAAGCCGCGGGATTCTGCGCCTGCGATCACGTCGAAATCCACGCCCTCCAGCAGCTTCTGCATCTCGTCGATCGCCAGCTTCAGGCCGTCCGCGTCCTGCAGGACAGAGGTAATGTCCCGGAACATGATCCCCTTCTCCGGGAAATCCGGGATCGTTCTTACATAATCTTCCACTCTCTTTTCAGCCATTCTCCTGTCTCCTCGTATGATATAGTTGCAGATACAGTCAGAAATCCGACCGCAGAACTATGCAGCGCGCCTGCTTCGCAGCCGCCGCATGCTCCTGCGTCCTTTCGCAAGATTACCATTCAGTATACTACTCTTTGCGTACAGTGTCAAAAGCAAAACAGAGCTTCCCTCTCTTCAGCGGAAGCGGGTCACGACGATCTGTATGCTCCTCCTGCCGTTGTATTCGTTGATCGAAGGATAATATACGACGGATACGTGCGGATCGCGGCGGATCCTTTCGTAAAGCGCTTCCCCGTTCCGGAAGCAGACCGCGGTCACTCCCCGGGAGTACGTCCCGTCCGGCAGAAGAGACGCCGCCTCTGCCCGGAGCACATTCCTGGAGGAGCCGATCAGCTTCGCGCCGGTGAACAGCACCTCCTTTTCCGCGAAGACCGGTTTTTCATTTTCCTTGCCGAAGGGAGCCAGCAGCTCCAGCTCGCCGATCAGCTTCTCCGTGACATAGGAGACCGGCATCGGCACGTCGATCCGCACCCGGTAAATGAAATCCTCCTCCGTAAGGCCGCTGTTTTCGTTGAGCGCTTTGCGGAAAGCCGGAAGATTCTCCTCGGGAAGGGAGAGACCGGCCGCCATGGGATGGCCGCCGAACTTCGTGAGCAGGGCCGCGTGCTCCGCCAGCTTTTCGAACATAGAATAGGAAGGGATCGAGCGGCCGGATCCCTTGAGACCCTGCTCTCCCTTCGTCAGCACGAAGACCGGATGATTCCGGGACTCCCGGATCCGCCCCGCGATGATGCCGGCGATGCTCTCGTGCACGTCCGGCAGATAGATCACATAGACGGGGTCCGAGGCCATGTGCTCCCGGTCGATCAGCTCCTCCGCTTCCCGGACGCCGTTGTCCGTCATCTGCCTGCGGCTGGCGTTGAGCTCGGCCAGCTCCTGAGCGATCTCCCGCGCCTCTTCAGCGGAGGCGCACTCCAGCAGGCGCTCGGCCCTGGAAGCGCTGTCCAGACGTCCGCTGGCGTTGAAGCAGGGGCCCAGTACATAGCCGATGTGATAGGTATCGATCTGTTCCGGGCGGATGCCGCAGCATCGGCAGAGCGCGAGGATCCCGGCATTCTTCGTCTTCCGGAGGCGCGCAAGGCCCTCCTTCACGAGGATCCGGTTCTCCCCGGTCAGGTCCACCACGTCTCCGATGGTCGCGAACGCCGCGTACTGCAGAAGATCGTACTCCGGGTCTCCGCCCATGGCGAGGATCAGCTTCCAGGCGACAGCCGCCCCGCAGAGCTGCTTGCAGGGATAGGTATCTCCTTCCTGCTTCGGATCCACGACCGCGTCCGCTTCCGGCAGGGAAAAGACCTCGTGATGGTCGGTGACCACCACCTGCATGCCGAGCGTATGCGCGAGAGCCGTCTGCGCTCCTGCGGAAATGCCGTTGTCGCAGGTCACGAGGATATCGATCCCGTCGTCCGCCGCCTCCCGGATCAGGCGGTCGTTGAGCCCGTACCCGTCGCGGATCCGGTCCGGGATCCGGAAATCCACGTCCGCTCCCAGTTCCGAAAGTCCTCGCCGCAGGATATAGGTCGACATGACGCCGTCGATATCATAGTCGCCGATCACCCGGATCCGCTTCTTCTCTTCGATCCCGGCAAGAAGGAGCTCCGCCGCCTCCCGCATGCCCAGGAGCAGCAGCGGATCGTTGAGATCCGCAAGGCTCCCGAAGAGAAAGCTCCGGATCTCCTCATCCGTGGAGATCCCGCGGTTGTGAAGGATCCTGGCGATGACGGGATCGATGCCGAAGCGCGAGGCGATCCCGTAAAAATCGGCTTTTTTCATGAGGACGGTCCAGGTCTCCTGCATCGGTTTCATTTCCTCCAACTGACAGATCCCGCACATGCATACGTGTGCGGGATCCGGGTCTTATGCTTCATGCAAAACGCGCACGTCCAGGCATACGCGTTTATTTCTTTTTCTTCTTGCGGATGACGTTCGGGTTCTTCCCCTGGCGCGCAGGGACAGCCGGTTCTCCGTTCGCATCGAGGGCCGGTGCCGGGAGCGTCTCCTCTGCCCTGCTGTATTCCGCGCTGTCAGAGCCGAGGCGGGTCCGCATCCAGTACCAGAGCGGGCCGGTCAGGAAGACCGAGGAAAGCGCACCGGCCAGGATACCGACCATCATCGGCAGGGTGAATTCCTTGATGGAAGCCACGCCCAGCACATAGAGCATCAGGATGGACGCGAAGGTCGTCAGGTTCGTGAAGATGCTTCTGGTCAGAGTCTGGTTGATGCTCTGATCCACCAGAGCCGCCAGATCGCCCTTCTTCGGCAGCATCGGCAGATTCTCACGGATACGGTCGAAAATGACGATGGTGGAGTTGATCGAATAGCCCAGGATGGTCAGCATGACTGCGATAAAGGCATTTCCCACGGAGACGCGCAGGATCGCGTAGGCCATCAGGGTGATCAGGACGTCGTGGCACAGCGCCAGGACCGCCGAGGTCGCAAAGCGGATATCCTTAAAGCGGACGAAAATGTACAGCAGCATCAGAACGACCGCAACGAGGACCGCGATGACTGCCGCCCGGCGCATCTCGGCGCCCACGGTCGCGGAAATGCTCTCCGCCGTGATCTGATCCCGGGCAACGCCGAAGTTCTCCGCGAGCTTATCGGAAAGCTGCTGCCGCTCCTCCACATTGAGGGTGCGGGTCTTGATGATGACCTGGCTGGAATTGACCACCTTCTGCATGGAGACAGCCGCGTCGCCGGTCACTTCCATGACCACCGGCTTCACCTGATCGTCCAGTTCCTGCAGGGAGAACTCCTCATTGAAGCTCACTGTAGTAGCGGTGCCGCCCAGGAAATCCAGGCTGAAGTTCAGTGCGCGCTCCCCCTTCGTCCCGTGCATGACCATGGAACCGATGCCGATCACCAGCACCAGAGCCGCCGCAATGAGGAATTTCATGCGGTTCTTCACGAAATGGAAGTGCGTCTCCTTCTTCGGTCTCGCCCAGAACTTCGGATCCTGAACGCCGAGTCCGTAGACGCAGTTGACCATGATTCGGGAAATGACGAGCGCGGTGAACATGGACAGCACGACGCCGAGAGCCAGGGTCATCGCGAAGCCCTTGATCGTGCCGCTGCCGAGGAAGCCCAGGACCGCCGCAGCGATCAGGGTCGTGATATTGCCGTCAAGGATCGCGGACAGCGCCTTGTGGAAGCCCGCGTTGATCGCCGAGCGCACGGACGCGCCGGCGGAGATCTCCTCCTGGATACGGGAGTAAATAATGACGTTCGCGTCGACAGCCATACCGATGGAGAGGATGATACCCGCGATGCCCGGCAGGGTCAGCGTCAGCTCGAACGCATTGATCAGCAGCATCATCAGCGCCGCGTAGAGGACCAGTGCCACCGATGCGATCACGCCGGGGACCAGATAGACGATCATCATAATGATCATGACGATGCCGAGGCCGATCGCGCCGCCCCTCAGAGAAGTGCGGATCGCCTCCTGGCCCAGCTGCGCGCCGACCACGTTGGAGCGGATCTCATTGAGGGTCAGGGTCAGGCCGCCGATGCGGATGAAGGAGGCCAGGCTGTTGGCCTCTTCAATGGAATCCATTCCGTTGATGACGCCGCGGCCGTCGGAGATGACCGCCTGCACGCGCGGGACCGAGATGAACTCCCCGTCGTAGTAGATGCCGATGGATTCGCCTGCCGCGAACGCCTTCTCGGTCGCATCCGCGAACTTCTTCGCGCCTTCCGCCGTGAAGGTCAGGTCCACGACATATTCATAAGAAGTCGAGGTGTTCTGCACCGCGCCCTGCGCGTCCGCCACGTCGGAGCCCTCGCAGATCACGGAACCGTCCGCGATCAGATCCTCGAGGGTCTTGCCGGAAAGGACGTATTTGCCCTGCGTGGAATCATAGGAGTAGTTCTGATTCCCGTCCGCGTCGGTCTGCGCGATGAAATACAGAGAACCGGGCGTGCCCAGCTCCGCCAGGATCTGATCCGCGTTGCTGACGCCGGGGATCTCCACGTTGAAGCGGTTCGCGCCCTCGCGGTAGACCTGCGCCTCGGTGGAATAGTGATCCACACGCTGCTGGAGCTTGTACTCGGTATCGGCCGCCTCTTCAGCGGTGGGGTTCGCCTTGTCCGCCTCATAGGTAATGGAAACGCCGCCGGACAGATCCAGGCCGGTCTTGATGTGGCTGATGGATCCCGTTTTGTCCCCGCCCCAGCCGACGAAAGCCGTAAAGGCGGCGAGAACAGTCAGCGCGGCCATCAGAATGGCCACAACAACAGAAGTGCTTTTTTTCATGATCTTTGTTCCTCTTGCTTCATATTGTAAATGAAATGCCGGTATGCTCCGGCACACATCTTACGCTTCCTCCGCCTTGATCCGGATCGCGCACTCGATCCGCTTCTTCTGCAGGATACAGCCGATCTCGTAGACATCGAGGACATTTCCCGAGAAATTGTAGGCGTTGGCGGCGCAGCCGCCGCTGCAGTAGAACCGCGCAAAGCAGGTCCTGCATTCCTTCTTCGCGTAGACGTTGACGCACTTGAAATCCCGGACCAGATCGTTCCGGGTCACGCCTTCGTCCACATTTCCCAGCAGGAACTCTTCCATGCCGACGAACTGATGGCAGGGATAAAAGTCGCCCCAGGGCGTCACCGCCAGGTACTCCGTGCCGGATCCGCAGCCGGAAAGCCGCTTGTAGACGCACGGGCCACCTGATAAATCTATCATAAAATGAAAGAAATTAAAACCTTTTCCGCATTTTTTGCGCCGGATCATCTCGTCCGCCAGGCGGTCATATTCCGCGAGCAGCACCGGCACGTCCTCTTCCCGCAGGGAGTAGGGCTCCTCCGGGGAAGCCACGACCGGTTCCACGGAGATCTGGTCGAAGCCCAGGTCCGCCAGATGCAGGACGTCCCTGGAAAAATCCAGATTCCAGCGCGTATAGGTGCCGCGCACATAGTATTTCAGACCGAGGGCCCGCCGCTGCTCCGCGAACTTCAGGAATTTCGGAAGGATCACGTCGTAGCTGCCCGCGCCCCTGCGGAAGGGACGCATGCGGTCATGCACTTCTTTCCTGCCGTCGATGGACAGCACCACATTGTCCATCTCGCGGTTGCAGAAATCCATCACCTCGTCATTTAAGAGGACGCCGTTGGTGGTCAGCGTGAACCGGAAGTTCTTCGGATATTCCTTCTCGAGCTCCCGCCCGTAAGCGACCAGTTCCTTGACGACTTCCCAGTTCATCAGCGGTTCGCCGCCGAAGAAGTCCACTTCGAGGTTCCGCCTGGCCCCGGAGTGCGTGACAAGAAAGCGCAGGGCCTTCTTTCCGGTCTCCAGATCCATCAGGGCCCGCCGTCCGTGATACTCGCCTTCTTCCGCGAAGCAGTAGCGGCAGGCGAGGTTGCAGTCATGGGCGATGTGCAGGCAGAGCGCCTTGACGACGGTCGGCCGCTCCGCGAATTCCGTGATCGCCGGCGCGTAGGGCTCGGGCGTGAACAGAAGGCCGTTCTCCTTCAGCTCCCGGATCTCCGCGAGCACCTCGCCGATCTCCTCCCGGGAGACCGCTTCTCCTCGCTCCTTAGCGATCAGGTCCGCGGTCTCCGCCTCCGTCCGCCCGGCAGCAAGATATGCGACCGCGTCATTGGTGAGGTCGTCGACCACATGTACGGATCCGCTGGGAACGTCCAGGACGATATTCAGGTCACCGCTCTTATACTGATGTACTTGCATACTTCTCCATTACAAAAGACGAGCAGCGGCGCGAACCGCTGCAGTCTGTTCTGTCATATTTTTGGTTTGACCGGACGGGTCATGCCCCGTCTCAGCCGTTCAGTTCTTTGCTTCGCAGCTCTGATTTCCGACCGTGCAGCTGGTCTTGCACGCGGACTGGCAGGAAGTCTGGCACTCGCCGCAGCCGCCCTTCTTCAGGGTGTTCTGTAAATTCTTGGTGTTGAGCGTCTTGATATGCTTCATGGTGATTCCTCCTTCATTATTCCGCTGTCCGCGAAGATCTCCGGCCTGCCGGGAACTTCACCGCGCCGTCTTCAGCGTTTTTTGACGGCATATAGTATAGCACAGGGTGCCGAAAAGCACAAGGCTTATTCTTCTTCCTGGTTTTTCTGCTTCCGGGTGCCCGCAAGGCCCGCCAGCGCCGCGCAGGAAAGGGCGAACAGTCCGCCGAACAGTACCGGCTTCTGGTCATCTCCGGTCTTCGGGTTGGTGGTGCGGGAAGAACTGCTCTTCTTTGAGGAACCGGAAGACGAGCTTCCGGAACTGCTTCTGCCGGAGGAGCTGCTCTTACCCGAGGAACTG
This sequence comes from uncultured Eubacteriales bacterium, assembly GCA_900320575.1. GTDB lineage: Bacteria > Bacillota > Clostridia > Lachnospirales > Lachnospiraceae > Chordicoccus. The sequence goes on along the minus strand of ONST01000073.1, from coordinate 1,260 downwards.
CTCTTCGAAGATCCGGAAGAGGAGCCGCCGGAGCTGCTCTTTTTGGAAGAGCCGGAAGAACTGCTCTCAGAAGAGGTCTGTTTTACGGTGCCGCTGCCGGAGCGCTTGCCGGCATTGCCGACCAGGTTGGTCGTTCCTGCCTGGGCCTCCATCTCCTCCGGTGCGTAAGAGCCGTCCACGATCTCCGCCTCCCTGTCCGGAAGCGCGTCCGCTTCCTGCTCCACGATCACCGAATGCTCGGCGCTGGTTCCCGCGGCGCTGTTGGCGGTAATGGTCACCGTCTGCGTCTCCTCCGGAGTCTCCGTCTCTTCGGTCTCTTCCGCTTCCTCCTCCGTCTCCTCCTGGGAGAAGAGGCCCGCAAAGCGGGACGGCACGCGGAGGATCATATCCCCGACAGCCGCCGTCCGTACGCTCTCCGTTCCGCACAAGCCGTAGACCGAGAAGCCCTCCGCCTCAAAGGCGACTTCCGATACGCCGTCTTCCGCGGCGACCGTCTCCGCCGGCAGGATCTCCGGGCCGTTTTCCGCAAAATGCACGGTCCGTAAGGTGCCGTCCTCCTCGATGGCCAGCGGCTCCGCCTCACAGCTGATCTTCACGCTGACCGGCACGGCCGGCTCCACTTCCGCGCCTTCATAAACAAAGCAGATATCCAGGAAATAGGCCGCTGACAGGCGGACTTCCCCGCCTTCCTCCTCGCGAACGGCCGCTTCTGCCTGTTCCCAGTAAGCGCGGTAATCCCCGTCGGAAGCGCTGATCTCAGAAGCCGTAAGTACGATCCCCTCCGGAAGCGCCGCCTCTTCGCTGACCTCAGCCGTGACCACGAAATTGCCGGCTTTCGCCTCGAGGATCCCGGAAAAGACCGCGGCTTCGTCTGCGGCTTCTTCCGCCTCCGAAACGGCATTCTCCTCTTCAGAGAGCGCTTCTGTCTCCGTCTGTTCCTTAGCTTCCTCCGGAAGCTTTTCCTTCGTTGCTGCTTCTTCGGACGGCTCCTTTTCACCGGCCCCTGCCGATGCGGGCTCCGCCTTCGCCTCCGCAGCCTTTTTCTCCGTTTTCTTTCCTGCAGCTTCTTCCGCGGTCTTCTTCTCTGCCGCTTCCTTCGCTGCCTTTTCTTCCGCTTCCTTTGCGGCGGCCTCTTCCGCGGCCTTCTTCTCCTCCGCTTCCTTCGCAGCGGCCTCTTCCGCGGCCTTCTTCTCCTCCGCTTCCTTTGCGGCGGCTTCTTCCGCGGCCTTCTTCTCCTCCGCTTCCTTTGCGGCGGCTTCT
>ONST01000058.1 GCA_900320575.1 uncultured Eubacteriales bacterium | reverse complement strand
TCAGACAGTGAGATATTTGCTTCGCAGCGCAAATCCTTCACGCAATAAGAAGTTCCAGCCGCTTGTGCAGATTGTCCGGCAGGGAAGCCGCGGGCAAGGTGTCCACGCTCCCATGCGTTTCAATGGCGCCTCCACAAGGCGAAGCGGGCAGCTGATGGGGAGTTTGGTCTTTTGTGCAGACTGATGAATCGTCGCGGAAGCGCTTCCCGGCGTCATTGCGCCGGAGCAGGGTTGCACGCCTTCCGGCTGCTCTGTAACAAGCAAACAATCTGCACAAGGCGCTGGAGCAGCTTGCGCTGCGATAACGAGGCCTTGTGAAAGAAAAATCCAACTGTCTGAGCGAGTGGCGAAGGCTGTGAATCACATCAGGTGATTCGCATCCGGGCGAGGCGAATCCCGAAGGGATCGTCCTCCGAAAGCGGATTTATGCGATGCCATCCATTGCGTCGCATAAACCATGCTCAATGAATAAGAAACGGAACAGGAACGGAGAGGAGAGATGGACATGAGGATCATTTTTCATATCGACGTCAATTCCGCCTTCCTGTCCTGGTCGGCGCTGAAGCAGCTGGAGGAGCAGCCGGGATCGGTGGATCTCCGGACGATCCCTTCCGCCGTGGGCGGGGACGTCCTGACGCGGCACGGGATCATCACCGCGAAGTCGATCCCCGCGAAAAAGTACGGGATCAAGACCGGGGAGCCGGTGGTCAAGGCCCTGCAGAAATGCCCGGAGCTCGTACTGGTCCGGTCGGATTTTGAGACCTACCGGAGGTGCTCGAAGGCCTTTATCGCCATTCTGCGATCCTATACGGGGCAGGTGGAGCAGGTCTCCATCGATGAGGCGTTCGTTGACGTCACGGACCTGCTGCCAAAGGGGGAGAAGGCGCTCGTGCGGAAGGAGGCGGAACGCCTCGCGGACCGCATCCGGGAGCGCGTGAAGACGGAGCTCGGCTTTACGGTCAACGCGGGGATCTCGGAGAACAAGCTGCTGGCGAAGATGGCCAGCGACTTTGCAAAGCCCGACCGCACCCACACCCTCTACCCGGAGGAGGTTCCGGCGAAAATGTGGCCCCTTCCGATCCGGGATCTCTTCGGCTGCGGGCAGGCGACTGCCGGCAAGCTCATTCAGATGGGGATCACGACCATCGGCGAGGCGGCCCGCACGGATCCGGCGATCTTAAAAAGCGTGCTGGGAGAAAAGGGCGGGGAGTACCTGTACCGGAGCGCGAACGGCCTCGGGAGCGACAGGGTGCATACCGAGCAGGAAGAGGCGAAGGGCTACTCCAACGAGACGACCATGCCCTTCGATATCACGGAGGCGAATTACCGGAAGGAAATGCCGCCAGTCCTTTCCCATCTGGCGGAAAAGGTGGCGGGGAGACTGGCCCGCGACGGTGTTTACGCGAAGACGGTCGGCGTGATGGTGAAGACCGACGACTTCCGCCGGAGAAGCCGGCAGCGCTCTCTTGCGCAGTCCACAAACGGACGGGAGGAGATCAAAAAGGAAGCGGCGGCCCTCATGGACGAGCTGCTGCTGCCGCCGAACGGGCTGTTCGCGGAACATACGGGCATCCGCCTGGTGGGCGTGTCCTGCACGAACCTCGATCACGGGGAATACCGGCAGATGAACCTTCTGGAGTGGCAGGCGGAAAATGCGGAGCGCCGGAAAGAGTCGGAGCGCTCGAAGAAGCTGGATGAAATGATGCGGAAGATCCGCGAAAAGCACGGGGAGAACGCAGTAAAACGGGGAGACGGGCTGTAAAGAAAGCCGTCTCCCCGTTCTTTTCATTTTCTGCGTCGGAAAAGGCCGCGCCGTTATTTCCGTTTCTCCATGGGAACGAAATCGGAGGTCTCGCCCACGTATTTGGTCGCCGGCCGCATGATGCGCCCGTCGTAGAGCTTGTTCTCGATGTTGTGGGCGACCCAGCCGGACACGCGGGCGATCGCGAAGAGCGGCGTGAAGAGATCCTCCGGGATGCCGAGCATCCGGTATGCGAACCCGGAGTAGAAGTCCACGTTGGTGGGGATCGTCCGGTGCTTCTTGGCCATCACTTCTTCCTTGACGGTCTCCTCGAAGAGCCGGTAGAAGTTGAACTTGTCCATCTTGCCCTGCTCTTCGGCGAGCTGCTCGCACAGCGTCCGCAGCAGTTCGGCACGGGGATCGGTCAGGGTATAGACCGCGTGGCCGAAGCCGTAGATAAGGCCGGTCCCGTCGTAGAACTCGCCGTCCAGCAGCCGGTCCACCACCTCGCGGACCTTGTCCTTGTCGTCGGTGTATCCGGTGCGGTCCACCACCTCGTTCATCATATTGGTGACGGAGATGTTCGCGCCGCCATGCTTCGGCCCCTTGAGGGATCCGATGGCGCCGCAGATCGCCGAGTAGATGTCGGTGCCGGTGGAGCCCATGACGACGTCCGTGAAGGTGGAGTTATTGCCGCCGCCGTGGTCCGCGTGGATCACCAGCAGGGCGTCGAGCAGATTCGCCTCCCGCTCGGTGAATTCGCCGTCCGGACGCAGCATGAAGAGGATATTTTCCGCGATCGAGTACTCGGCCCGCGGATAGTGCACCACCAGTGACTTGCGGAAGAAATGATGCATCTTCGCCTGGTAGGAATAGACGCCGATGGCCGGGAATTTCGCGATCAGGTTGAGGCCGCGGCGCAGGGTGTCATAGACGTCCTGGGTATCCGGATTGCTGTCGTAGTTGTAGAGCAGGAGCGTGGCGGTCTGCAGGCGGTTCATCAGATTCCGGGACGGCGCGCGCAGAAGCTCGTTGACCATGAAATCGTTGGGGAGGTCATAGCGCGCTGCCATGGCGGTCTTGAAGTTCTCGAATTCGATCTTCGTGGGCAGGTAGCCGAAGAGCAGCAGGAAGGTCGTCTCTTCGAAGCCGAAATTGCCTTTCCGGTTCGCCAGCAGATCCTTCAGGGAATAACCGCGGTAGAGCAGGTCGCCGTCGCAGGGGACAACTTCCCCGTTTTCACCCTGCGTGTAGCCCACGACGTCGGAGACCCGGGTCAGTCCGATGCGGACGCCGGTGCCGTCGTCGTTCCGGAGGCCCTTCTTGACATTGTACTCACTGAACAGATGATTCGGGATGTTGGTATAATTCGAGGACTTGCCGAAAAACATCGCCAGAATATTGTCATCTTCAAACATTCTTTTCGCCATGACAGTACTCCTTTCCATTTGCGTCCATCCCCGGGACGCATTTTTATGTTCGCGTCAGATTGTTTTTCATTATATGGGAGCGGATACTATTTGTAAAGGATATTTTCAGCATAGCCGCCATATGAAAAATATATGACTTGCTGACCCAAAGCACGTTTTCTGCCGCTGTGCCTGCGCGGGCGGAGAAAGCTGATCCGGGCGGGACGAATCATAGAAAAAGACCGGGGCCTTTAGGAGGGTCCCGGTCCATGGTGCGGCAGCTGCGCGCACATTATCAGCTCTGCATTTTTTTTGCTTCGAGGATCTTTTGGTACCGCTTCGTCTCGGAGGCGATCTCTTTGCTTAAGAGCAGCAGGCAGATCAGGTTGGGGATCGCCATCAGGGCGTTCATGATATCCGAGATGTTCCAGACCAGATCGAGCGCCTGGGTGGCTCCGAAGAAGACCGCCAGCGAGAACACGATGCGGTAGACGAGGACGCACTTCGGATCCGGCAGGATGTACTCGAAGGATTTCTCGCCCTGATACTCCCAGCCGAGGATCGTCGAGAACGCGAAGAGGATGACGCCGATCGAGACCAGGTAGATGCCGGCGGGGCCTAAGGAGCTCGCAAAAGCCTGCATGGTCAGATCCACGCCCTTTAAGACCTTGCCGTCGGGGCCGAGGGAACCCAGGATGCCGGAGGAGGCGATCGCCAGGCCGGTGATCGTGCAGACGATGATGGTGTCGAAGAAGACGCCGGTCATGCTGATGTAGCCCTGCTCCACCGGATCTTCGGTGGCGGAAGCGGAGGCCGCGATCGCCGCGGAGCCAAGACCTGCCTCATTGGAGAACACGCCGCGGGCCACGCCGTAGCGCATGGAATTCATGACCGTCGCCGTGATGGCGCCGAGGACGCCGCCGCCCACCGCCTTCGGATTGACGGACATCACAAGGATCTGGTAGAGCCCCGTCGGGACATTGTGGAAGTTGAGAATGATGGACAGAAGGCCCGCGATCACGTAGAAGACCGCCATCACCGGGACCACGACCGAGGATACTCTGGAAATGCTCTTGATGCCGCCGACGACGATCAGAAGCGTCAGAGCGGTGAGCACAAGGCCCGTCACCCAGGTGGGGACGTGGAAGGCGGTCTTCACCGCGCCGGAGATGGAGTTCGCCTGGGAAAGATTGCCGATCCCGAAGGAGGCCAGCGCTCCGAACAGCGCGAACAGAAAGCCCATTACCCGTCCGAGGGACTTGTTGGCGATCCCGTTCTTCATCGTATACATGGGGCCGCCGGCCATCTCGCCCTTCGCATTTTTCTCGCGATACTTGAAGGCCAGCAGGCACTCGGCGTATTTGGTGGTCAGGCCGAAGAAGGCGGAGACCTCCATCCACACCAGCGCGCCGGGACCGCCGGAGACCATGGCTGTGGCGACGCCGACGATATTGCCGGTGCCGATGGTGGCGGCGAGCGTCGTCATCAGGGCCGCGAACGGGGAGACGTCGCCGTGCTCTTCTTTATGGGTGCGCGCGTCCTTGCTGAGCACGCTCTTTAAGGCATAGCCCAGGTTCCGGACCGGCTGGAATTTCAGCAGCACCGTCAGGAAAATGCCCGTGCCGACCAGAAGGACGAGCATGACCGGGCCCCAGACGAAATCGTCGACCGCACTGACCAGTTTTCCAAATGCTTCCATATACATTACCCTCCTCAAAACATCAGGCATCTGCGGGAAGATCAGACGACCCGCGCAGATGCGCCTGCGTATCATTTTAATGGGATAAAGTGTTAAAGTCAAGCGGGATTTGGCCCGCAGGCCCCGCGTCTGCGGAAAAACGTGCCCTTTTGCGGGAAATGGTCCGAAAAAGCAGTGCAATTTGACGAACTTTAGCGTATACTGTTTAAGAGAATCTGTTTTTTTTTCGGCAGGAAAAAACGTTTTCAACAAACTTACATCTTCGAAGGGAGAATATTATGATCAGAGACGGCAAGATCTGGGTTGCGAATACGGACGGCGGCGAGCAGCTTTATATGCTGCCCAACATGGCGAACCGCCACGGTCTTGTGGCCGGCGCTACCGGTACCGGCAAGACCGTTACCCTGAAGGTGCTGGCGGAGTCCTTCAGCGATATGGGCGTCCCGGTCTTTATGGCTGATGTCAAGGGCGATATCGCAGGCATGCTCTCGGCCGGAACGGACAGCGAGGATATGCAGCGCCGCATCGCGAAGTTCGGTCTTGCGGAAGCGGGTTTTTCCTATCAGGGCTATCCGGTGAATTTCTGGGACATCTACGGGGAGAAGGGCATTCAGCTCCGCACCACCGTCTCCGAATTCGGACCGATGCTGCTGGCCCGCGTTCTCGAGCTCAACGAGCTGCAGACGGACATTCTCTCGATCGTATACCGCATCGCCGACGACAATGATCTCCTGCTGGTGGATCTGAAGGATCTGAAGGCCATGCTGAACTTCGTACAGGAAAATGCGAAGGAGTTCCAGGCCGAGTACGGGCGCATGAGCAGCGCCTCCATCGGCGCCATCATGCGCGCGCTGGTCTCCCTCGAGACCGCCGGCGGAGACGTGTTCTTCGGCGAGACCGCCCTCAATATCAATGACTGGCTCGCGGTCGGCGCGGGCGGCAAGGGCATGATCAACATCCTCGACAGCGAGAGCCTGATCAACAGCGGAAAGCTCTACTCCACCTTCCTGCTGTGGCTGCTGTCCGAGCTCTTCGAGACCCTCCCTGAGGTGGGCGACATGGCGAAGCCGAAGATGGTCTTCTTCTTCGACGAGGCGCACCTGCTCTTCAAGGACGCGCCGAAGGCCCTTCTCGAGAAGGTCGAGCAGGTCGTAAAGCTGGTCCGCTCGAAGGGCGTCGGCGTCTACTTCTGCACGCAGAATCCGCGGGATATCCCGGACGGCGTCCTGGCGCAGCTGGGCAATAAGATCCAGCACGGCCTCAGGGCCTACACGCCTTCCGATCAGAAGGCCGTGAAGGCGGCGGCGGAATCCTTCCGCGCGAATCCGGAGTTCAACACCTACGAGACGATCCTCAACCTCGGGACCGGCGAGGCCGTGGTCTCCTTCCTCGACGAGAAGGGTATTCCGACCGTGGCGCAGAAGGCCAATATCCTTCCCCCGCAGACCCGGATGGCCGCGATCTCCGACGCCGAGCGCGAGCAGGCCGTCAAGGGAAGCCTCCTCTACAGCAAGTACGCGAACGCCTACGATCCGGAATCCGCATACGAATTCCTGGTAAGAAGAGGGCTCGAGCTGCAGGCTGAGGCGGAAAAGGCCGCTCAGGAAGCCGCGGAGGCGAAGGAAGCGGAGCGCATCGCAAAGGAAGAGGCGAAGGCTGCCGAGCGCGCGGAGCGCGAGGCCCAGAAGGCGAAGGAACGGGAAGAGCGCGAGGCGCAGCGGGAGGCCGAGAAGGCGGAGCGCGAAGCCCAGCGGGAGAAGGAGAAGGCCGAAAAGGCGAAGATCCAGGCCGCGAAGACCGTGGGCAATACCGTGGTCGGCACGGTGGGCCGCGAGGTCGGCAAGACCGTCGGCGGAAAGTTCGGATCCTTCGGAAAGACGCTCGGCGGAAACGTCGGCGCGAGCCTTGGCAGAGGCCTTTTCAGCACCCTGTTCAAGAAATAACGGACCGGGCATCCGCCTCTTAGGACCTGTGCGGGCGGATCCGGATGCGGATTTACTGAAAATATGCGGATGAGAGGATCCTGCGGGCAGCCCTGCGCGGCGGCCCGCAGCTTCCTCTTTCTCCCGCGGAAACAAAAGGAGCATCATGATGGAACGATACTGCTTCAGCTGTATGAGACCGCTGTCAGAAGGCGAAGTCTGCGCCTGCGGAGATTCCGGGAGGAAACGTGTACTTGCGGGCGACATTCCCGCGGGGACCGTTCTTCGGGAACGGTATCTTGTCGGATACCCCCTGGGACGCGGCGGTTTCGGGACCACTTATATAGGAAGAGACCTCAACCTCGATATGAAGATCGCGGTCAAGGCCTACTCGGACCGCCGCGCGGACAGCCGGAAACAGCTGGTCCGGGAGGCGCGTTCGATGGCGAAGTTCGCCTCGATGCCGGGCATCGTGAACGTGCGGGATTTCTTTGAGGAGCAGGAGACCGCGTTCATCGTGATGGAATACCTCGAGGGGGTGACGCTCCGGGAGGAGATCGCCGAGCGGGGCGTGCTGACCGAAGAGGAGGCGCGCTATGTCATTTCCCCGGTCCTTGACGTGCTGGAGAAGATCCACGGCGCGGAATTCCTGCACCGGGACGTCAGCCCGGACAATGTCATGGTCCTGAAAGACGGGTCTGTGAAGCTCCTCGACTTCGGCTCCGCCCGGGACGTGAGCGCGGACGCCGACAAGACGATGACGTTTACCTTAAAGCCCGGATATGCGGCGGCAGAGCAGTACCGGGGGAAGGAATATCAGGGGACCTGGACGGACGTCTACGGGGTCGCCGGAACGCTCTATAAGTGCGTCACCGGCGTAACACCGCAGGATTCCCTGCAGCGGGCCTTCTCTGACGAGCTGAAGAGTCCCTCGGAGCTGGGCATTTCCCTCTCTCCGGCCTTTGAGAACGCCATTATGCGAGGCCTTGCCCTGGATCCGGCGAACCGAATCGCTTCGATCCCGGAGCTGCGGGAGGCGCTCCTGGAGGAGCTGCCTGCCGAAAATGTTTCTAATGAGCGGGAAAG
>ONST01000243.1 GCA_900320575.1 uncultured Eubacteriales bacterium | reverse complement strand
GTGATGTCCACCGTACCGCCGTTAATAATAAGATCCCCGTTCGAATCCAGGGCGTCGGTATCGCCCTGCGCCATATTGATCGTCAGCTCTCCGCCGTTGATCTCAAGAAGCGTGCTGACCGCGGTGGACTTATTCGAGGCGTTGATGCCGTCGTCCGAGGCTTCAATATCGATCGTGCCGCCGTTGATCTGCACATACGTGCCTTCGATCGCCTCACCGGCGCTGAGGCCGAACGTGCCGCCGTCGATCTGGACGATCGTGGTCCCCTGAATGCCGTCGTCTTCCGCGTCGATCGTAAAGGTTCCGCCGCTGATGTAGATGTATCCGACGCTGTCGTCGTCATCATCCTCCGCGTGGAAGCCGTCCTTGCCGGAGGTAATCGTGATATCGCCGCCGGACACCCGGATATAATCGTGCGCTTCGACCGCGTCCTCTTCCGAGGTCACGTTCCAGGTCCCTCCGGTGATCTTCAGACCGTCCTTCGAGGAAATGCCGTTCTCCGTGGAGGAGACCGTCACCGTTCCGGTCCCGTTCAGCACCAGATCCTCCTTCGAGAAAATGACCGCGTCCGTATTCGTATCGCCGTCAGCGGAGAACGTTCCGGTCACCGTGAGCGTATTTTCCGAATCCGCCGAGGTCACAAAGACCTTGTCCGCGGAGACCACGTAGATGGCCGGCGCGTCCGTATTGGTGATCTGAAGTCCGTCCAGCACCAGCTGCACCTTCGCGGTATCGTCCGCCTCCACGCGAATCGTGACCTCCTTCGCGGTCCCGGTGAGGACATAGACGCCTTCTTCCGTGATCGTCACGTCCTGCCCGTCGGAGACTTCGATGGTCTGTGCCTCCGAAAGATCCGCGGTCTGCGCCAGATCTCTTTCCGTAAAGAAATCCGAGGCGTCGAGCGCGCCGTCCGCGGCTGCGGCTGTCTGCACCGCAGCTGTTTCCTCCGCACCGGAGGCTGCACGTTCTTCCGCGGAAACAGACGTCTGGGGCTCCGCTGCGCTCACCTCCGCGGAAACGGACGTCTGAGACTCCGCCGCGCTCACGGTGGATGCCGCTCCGCAGCCGGCCAGAGAGGCGGCGAGCATGGCCGCAAGGATCGCAGAGACAACTTTTTTATTTCGAACAGTGATGTGTTTCATGGTAATTCTCCCTTCCTGAATCGCTGCTGTTGTTTTGTTTTAAGGAGAATATACCGGCAAAATGCGTTCATTTTGTGAACGAACCGTGGGAAATATGTGTCCGCGGCAGTAAAACGCAGAGATCCGCATCGTGCGCTTCACAGTACCGGGTGAGGCGGAAAAGCGCCGTCTCCGTGCGCTCGATCAGCCGCGGCATGCCCCGCACCGGCCGGTTGAGCCCGGTAAAGAAATTGTCCCAGTGGATCGGGATCACCAGCTCCGGCCGGACCTTGTCCACGGTCTCCGCAAAGAACTTCGCCTCCGTCATCCGGTCCGCTTTTGCCAGACCGGCGATCCCCAGAAAGAGGACGTCCGCGCGGATCCCGTCCAGCTGCCCCTCAATATAATTGAAGCTCGGGCGGATCAGATACCGCTTTCCGGTGTGCTCCACCAGAAAATCAAAGGAACCTCCCTCCTTGTAGCTGCGGAGGCGGGCCGGCTGGACGAGAGGCTGATCGATCGTCTGTCCGAGATCATTGTTGAACGCGGTCGGCTTCGAGTGAAGCGAGGGAATGACCGTGACGCGGAATTTCCCGACGGAGAACGTCTCATTTCCCGAGAAAGCCGTCAGCTGTTCCTCCGGCACCTTTCCTCCGCGGGCGACGTTTAAGGCCGAGGCGCTTCCGTACACCTGCGCCCCGGTCCTGTTCGCCAGGTACGGCAGATCCATCACGTGATCGTGGTGCGAATGGGAAATGAAGACCGCGCGCAGGCGGCAGATCCGGTGCCTGCGGATCATGGCGTCCGCGGCGGCCGTATCGGTGCTGCCTTTTCCCAGAAGATAGCGGGCAAGAGAAGGGCGCGTAAGGTGGGCATCAAAGAGCACCTGGTCCTTCCCGTCGTCAAACAGCAGCGTCGTTGTTCCGAAAAATGTGATTTTCAATGCAGTGCCTCCCATTCAGGCGGAAACGCGGAACAGGCGGGACTTCCCCGCCTGCTCCGCTGTCATTTCCGATATTATCTGGTCACGATGTCCACCGGGACGTTGAAGATCTTCGCCACCTTGAGGATCGTGTCGATGTGTCTGCCGACGGCCGCCGCCATATGATGAGTCGGGCCGGCTTCGCTCCAGCGGTTGCAGAATTCCCGCGCGCCGCAGGAGAAGCGTGTGCGCATGTTGGTGTCGCCGAAGGTGAAGATCGGTCCCTCCTCGTTGACGCCCTCCGCGACGACGAACTTGAAATGACCGTCGCGGTCCTGGGTGATGCCGAGATATGTGACGTCGCCTGCCGGCGGATAGAACTGGGTGAGATAGCCGCCTCCCGCCTTGCCGTGGAAGACCGGGACGATCTTCATGGTCGGCTTCTTTTCGGAGATATCCGCGTCGCCGGAGCCGCTGTGGCCGATGATGCAGATGTCCTTCTCAAAATCGATGGAGTACATCTCGGAGAGCTGGCCGGTGCCGGAGATGGTCTTCAGGATGGACATCGCCATCGCGACCTTGATGTCTCC
>ONST01000018.1 GCA_900320575.1 uncultured Eubacteriales bacterium | reverse complement strand
TCGCAGCGCAAATCCTTCACGCAATAAGAAGTTCCAGCCGCTTGTGCAGATTGTCCGGCAGGGAAGCCGCGGGCAGGGTGTCCACGCTCCCGGACGTTCTAATGGCGCTTCCAAAGCGCTTCCGCGACGACCTTCCGGTCTGCCCGGAAGAGCAAAGGGTCCCATCAGCTTCCCGCTGCGCTTTGTGGAGGCGCCGTTGAAGCAGGGAAGTGCATGGGCGCACACTGTCGGAATCATCTGCCTCCGAACAATCTGCACAAGCCCATGGTGTAACTTCCGCTGCGGCGATGCGCGCTGCGAAGAAAACATCCGGTAAGACTATGCGAAGAGCGAGTCGTCCGGATGTTTTCAAGCGGTTTTAGCGCATGAGACGGAGCGGTTACGTTACACCGGGCGCGGAAGCCGTGAGAGGCAGATGATCCGGCAGAGGCGCCCCGCGGATCAGTGATTCAATTAGCATAGGATGTGAATCACATCAGGTGATTCGCATCCGGGCGAGGCGAATTCCGAGGGGATCGTCCTCCGCAGGCGAATTTCTGAGACGCCATCCGCCGCGTCTCAGAAACCATAGTATGTGATTCATATCCCATAGGAACGTATAATAATAAATCACTTCTGTCAGAAGTGTATGCAGAGGAATACAGATGGACATCAATGCAGTCAGTATCAAAGAGATCGAGGATCTGTCGCTCAATGCCTGGCCGTCGCACCAGATGCAGGTCTACGACGGCTGGATCCTGCGCTTTTCCTATTTTTATACGCACCGGACCAACTGCGTCGAACAGCTGGGATTCTCGATCCTTCCTCTGGAAGAAAAGATCCCGGTCTGCGAGGAGATCTACCGCTGGTGGAAAAGCCCCTGCATTTTCAAGATCTCCCCGATCGGCGATCCGGCCGTGGACGGTCTGCTGGCGGAACGCGGCTACGGGATCGAGCACGAGACGAACGTGATGACCGGCGCACTGCGGAAAATGGATCTGAAGACGGGGAGCCCTGTCCCCGGGCTGCTCATGGAGGACCGCGTGACGCAGCGCTGGATCGACGGGCTCTTTGCGCTCAAAGAGACCACGGATCCGACGCACCTGCGGATCGTTCCGTCCATGTACGCCGCGATCCCCAAGGACGAGATCGCCGTGTCGGTCCGGGATGCGGAAGGCCGCATCTGCGCCACCGGGCTCGGGATCCTCGACCGGGACTGCGTCGGCGTCTACGCGATCCACGTACGCGAGGACTGCCGGAAGAAAGGATACGCCACTGCTATCTGCCGGTCGATCCTCTCGGAAGCCGCGGAGCGCGGGGCTGAAAACGCCTATCTGCAGGTTGTATCCGACAACGATCCCGCAAAGCGCCTCTACCGGAAGCTCGGCTTTACGGACAGCTACCGCTACTGGTTCCGGGTCAGATATCAGTAAAAAACAGGCAGGAGCTGAAGATCAGGAACAAGCCGCCTTCCCGGATCCACTGCGCCAGCTTCGGATGCTTTTCTGCAAAATTACTCATACGCTTCTCCTACTTGATGCTCTTTGCCTTTTTCTGTACTTTTCTCTGCCGGAAGAAGCCGCCGATCAGTCCGCCCAGCGCCTTGAAGAACGCGATCGCGTGCCCGTTGACGAGGGTGACGATAGACTCGCACATCTTCTGGCTGACCATACCGCCGGCCATCTTTCCGATCGCACGGAACGGCATATTCGTCACGAAAATGATATTCAGATCCGGCTTTCCCTTCGCCATGCTCTTGTTCAGCATGTTCTGCATGATCTTCCCGACCAGTCTTGCCTTCAGGCTCTTTGCGTAGTAGAGCTGGGCAATGGCATCGTTCATCCGCAGCTCGCCGCTCCAGCTGCCGTCCGGGATCTCATGCCCGAGGAGCCTGGTGTATTCCTCATCGGATACCGCAAGGATACTGCCGGATGCATAGGAAGGAAGATCGGCCATGCTGTAAGGCAGCTCTGCCTGCGTTCCCTGTACCTGTACCTGCACCTTTCCGGTGAGGCGGATGTCTGCTACGCTGGCGCCGACGAGGATTTCATATTCTCCGCCGTCGGTCTCGAAGCGGTTGGTCTTTGTATTGAAATAGCGGAATGCCTTGTCGTCCAGAGGGATCGTCACCTGTGTGCTCTCCCCTGCTTTCAGGAAGACCTTCCGGAATCCCTTCAGTTCCTTCGCAGGCCGGTAGACAGAAGGCTGTACCGCCGATACATAGACCTGCGCGACTTCCGCTCCGTCCCGGTCCCCGGTATTGGCCAGGGTAAAGGAGACTTCTTGATCCGAGACCTTCAGATCACTGTACTTGAAGGCCGTGTAGGACAGGCCGAAGCCGAAGGGGAACAGGACCGTTTTCTTCACGCTCTCATAATAGCGGTATCCGAAAAGCTCTTCGCGCCGCTGATGACCGCGTCGGTATACGCCTCTTTGGTCGGCTCCGGAAGATTCCAGCTCTGCGCATTAATGGAAGCTGCCGCGCCGCCGGCGCTCTCCGAGCGGACCGCCTTGTAATCCCGGTACATCTGGGTCAGGTCCGCGTTCGTGGTATAGCCCGCTTCCGCAAGTCCCTCCAGGATCCCGGTGTTGCCGGAGCTGTCGGAGGAGCCGGAACCGGTTCCGCCGTAGATCGGGTTCGTGGAGGCCCAGCCGAAGACGTTCAGATTCGTCACGTCGCCGGAAAGCGGAAGAAGCCCGTTATTCTTCAGAAGAACAAAGCCCTCCTCGGCGACCTTCTTTACGGTCTCTCTGCTCTGACCGGTCGTCGCTTCGCTGAGGCTCACGTCCGGCGCGTTCATCATGGTAGAAATATTGGAACGCAGAGGACCGAAGCACAGCATATTCGCGATCACCGCAATGGCGGCGACGAACGCGACCAGGGAACTGAGGCGGATAAACCCGCGGGTTCCTTTCTTTGCCTTGCGGGCCAGGACCATGACCACGATCATCAGCACCAGCGCGATGAGGATCGCGTAGACGTATCCCATGCTCATGGACAGATACGAATCAAAGTCCGCTTCGCTGACGCCCATTCCGTAGAAAATCGGGCCCAGCAGATTTTTCAACAGTGACTGCATACATTACCTCCTTCTTCTGCATGAATTTATAAAGCTGTATATAAAACACCATAATCCGACACAATTGACAGCATTTTGACATATATTTCGGTTCCTTTTATGCAACTTTTCTGATTAATCCGTTACTTATTCCCTTCTTTCCTCTTAATAAACCAGGCCAACAGCCTCCCGCCCCGCGCGAAGCGGACCTCTGCGCACGTCACGTCCTGCGGGCGCAGCGGCAGCGGCACGATGACCGCGCCGCGCCGCATTCGAATTCGCCCAGGCATGAAACGCGCCCTCCGGATCGGATGGGCAGACCAATCTGCCCATCCGATCTGCGCGATGCGCACATCGTAGAGGCACAGCCTCTCCGATGTACGTTGGCCGTCAAATGTCCGCTCGTGCAAGCACGGCGGCCACTTTCCGGCCTTATCGCGCAAAAAAGCAGCTCCGGATCTCTTCCGAAGCTGCTTTTCTTCTTATACTATATGCATGTACATGGCCCCGGCTGCAGAAAGCGCCGCCGGTCCTGCCCCTCTTCACTGGGCTTTTGTCAGATACGCCTCGAGGCGCTCCATCGCCTCCAGCTCGTCCTCGCCGTTCACGGAGACCGTGACCTCGGCGCCCGTATCGAGCCCCAGCGTCATCATCCCCATGATGCTCTTCGCGTTTACGCGGCGGTTCTCCGTCTCCAGATAAATGTCGCTCTGGAACTGACTCGCCTTCTGCACCAGAAGCGCGACCGGGCGGGTGTCCAGACCGCTCTCCAGCTGAATCGTAACCGTTCTCCTTGTCATAATATACTCCTCTTCTCCTCTTCAGCGTCTGTGCGAAGCTCCTTCTCTCTGAGGCGGTCCGCAAATTCACTGATCTTCCGCAGTCGGTGATTGACTCCCGACTTCCCGATCCTCACCTCAAGGTAACTGCCCAGCTCTGCCAGCGGTGCGTCAGGATACTGCAGCCGTACTTCGGCCATCTCCTGAAGCGCCGGAGGGAGAGACGCGAATTCCTTCCTGTTCTGAATATACTGGATATCTTCGATCTGCCGGTAGGAAGAAACTGCTGTCTTCTTCAGATTCGCTGTCTCGCAGTTGACCCTGCGGTTTACGGAACCGCGCATTTCGCGGTAGATCCGGATGTTCTCGAAATTCAGCAGGGAGACGTTCGCCCCCATCTCGCCGAGCATCTGGACGAGCTGTTCGCCTTCCTTCAGATACACGACATACTGTTCCTTTCGGATCACGATCTTTGCATCCAGATTCAGGCTTTGCATGACCTCCCGGATCCGTTCCGCGGTACGTTCTTCCGAAGCGGTAATCTCCAGGTGGTACGCCTTCTCCGGCGCGCTGACAGAACCCGAAGCGAGAAACGCTCCCCGCAGAAAGGCCCGTCTGCAGCACTCCATCGCCAGCAGCCTCTTGTGGTTCAGCGTCTTCCGGATCATGGCTGATGCGTCCGCGTCTTCCACGCTGACGGTCCAGCCGTGTTTCCCGCCGGAGCTTCCCCGGCGGCGGTTCACAACTATGTCTATATTAAATGCTTTCTTCAATAATGTAAAGAGCTTATTTGCGGCGCCCTCATTCTCCGTCCGCAGGATCAGCGTCTCTTCCTCCGAAGGATCCTCCGCAAGAAGCAGTACGCCCGCGGCCAGTTCCGCCAGCTGGCAGTGTCTTGCGGAAGGCAGGACTGCCAGCAGTTCTTTCTTTACATCTCCGGAAAATGACACCGCGGCGCCTCTCTTTCCATTTCAGACGGCCGTTTCAGGCCTTCGGACTCTCGTACTGCTGCGTCTTGCGCATCAGGTCCTTCCCGATATCGCGGTGCTCCAGACGGATCCCGTAGCTGCTGTCCTCCGCGAGCTTATCATAGACCGCATTGGCCAGCACCACGGAGCGGTGGCGGCCGCCGGTGCAGCCGATCGCGATCACCAGCTGGTTCTTCCCTTCCGCGATGTAGTTCGGGATCAGAAACCGGATCAGATCCGTAAATTTCTGCAGGAAGATCCGGCTCTCCTCGTGATTCATAACGAAATCGATGATCTGCTGGTCATTCCCGGTCAGCACCCGCAGCCAGGGATCGTAATAGGGGTTCGGCAGGAAGCGCACATCGATCACCAGGTCCGCGTCCTGAGGGATCCCGTATTTGAAGCCGAAGGACATGACGGAAATATAGAGGTTCTTGTAGCTCTGGCCCTCCACGAAGATCCGCACCAGTTCCTTTTTCAGTTCCCGGGTGAACAGCTGGCTGGAATCGAGGATATAATCCGCCCGTTCCTTTAAAAATGCCAGTTTCTCCCGCTCCTTGCGGATCCCGGTCTCGATCCGGCCGTTCGGGCCGGCCAGAGGATGGGTCCGCCGCGTCTCCTTATAGCGCTTCAGCAGCACCTCATCGGAGGCGTCGAGGAAGAGGATCTCAAAGCGGATCCCCACGTCCTGCAGATCCTGAAAGGCCTGACTGAGCGCCTCTTCATTAAGGCCGCTGCGGATATCGACGCCGAGCGCGATCTTGTTGATCTCCGAAAAGGAGCCGTCCAGCGCGACCTGGGCGAAGGGCATCAGGAGCGGGACCGGAAGATTGTCCACGCAGAAGTACTCCGCATCTTCCAGATAGTTGAGTGCCGTGCTCTTGCCGGCTCCGGACATTCCGGTCACGATGACGAACCGCATAACAGCCTCCTTTCACGCTTCCATCCCGGAACGCCGGGTCAGCGTCTTTCATTTCTCCACAGGGAGCCTTCTTCGGTCAGGATCCGGACTTCCGGCTCCAGTCGCACGCCGAAGCGCTCCTCCACGGTCTCCTGCACGCGGCGGATCAGCTCCGTCACGTCCGCAGCCGTCGCATTTCCGCGGTTGACCACGAAGCCGCAGTGCTTCTCCGACACCTGGGCGTCCCCCACGCGGAAGCCGCGGAGCCCGGCGTCCATGATCAGTTTTCCCGCAAAATAGCCCTCCGGGCGCTTGAAGGTGCTTCCTGCGCTGGGGACGTCGAGCGGCTGCTTCTCTACCCGCTTCCGCCGCAGCTCCTCCATCCGGGCCGCGATCGCTTCCCGGCTGTCTTCGGAAAGGCGGATCCTCGCTCCTGTCACGAGGGCTCCCTCCTGCATCAGCGAGCTGGTCCGGTAACCGAAACAGAGTCCGTCCGCAGCTGTCCGCAGCTCCGGAAGCAGATCCTTTGTGATCACGCGGACCTCCGTCACGACGTCCTTCATTTCCCCGCCGTAGGCGCCGGCATTCATGATGCAGGCCCCTCCCAGTGTCCCGGGGATCCCGGAGGCGAATTCCAGCCCGGCCAGGCCTTCCTCCTTCGCAAACGCCGCGATCTGGCTGAGCAGCGCGCCTGCGCCGCAGACAAGCTCATTTCCCTCGCGCCGTACCGCGCCCATCTGCTTTCCGATCTGCAGGACCACGCACCGGCAGCCGCTGTCGGGGGCCAGAAGATTGCTTCCGTTTCCGATCAGCAGAAAAGGCACGTCCCGTTCCGCAAGAAGGCGGAGGCAGGAAAGCAGCTCCTCCTCTCCGGCCGGGGAGACGAACACGTCCGCCGGTCCTCCGATCCGGAAGCTGGTGTGATCTTTCAAAGGCTCATTCAGGAGCACCCGTCCGCTGTCAAGAAGCGCTTCCAGTTCCCGGGCTGCCTGTGCGAGCTGTTCTGTCATATCCGCGATCCTTTCTCAGTCCGCTTCATCGGCGTCAATGGCGGCCGCATAATTGTCCTGCGACTGCGTCTCCACCTCTTCCATCTCCGCATCCACGTCCGCTGCCGGATCGTAGCTGTCGCTGGAGCTCAGGTACCGCTCGGCGTTCAGCGCCTTGCGGGAATTGGGGTAGACGTCGATGATCTCCTCAAACATTTCGTCCGCGCTTGCGGTATCGCCGTTCAGACGGTAGGCGTGGGCGAGATAATTCATAATGTCATAGCCGGTATCGTCGATCTCGTGGGCTGCTTCCAGCCGGAAAATGGCTGTCTCGAAATCCTTCGCGCGGAAGGCTTCGATTCCCTCCGTCACCAGCACCTCCAGCAGCTCGTCCTCCAGCGTATCGAAGAGATCGCTGTAAATATTGCGGGCATCTACGGAGAGCTGGTCCGGATCCACGTCCGCGAGCCAGTCGGCCGCAGTGCGGGTCATGTCATTTTCCAGGGCACGGACCGCAAAGAGCAGGTTCTCGCAGGCCGTCGCCTTGGCGTTGGCCGCGTCGATCCGGTCGTTGGCGGTATCGACGGTATCCTGCTGATTCCGGATCTGTTCCATCAGCGCCTGGTTCTGGGCGGAATAGACCGCGATATCCGAGGCGTAGCGCGCGATCCGGTCGTTGGCTTCCTGGTTGATCTGCTGCATCCGCGCCGGAATGAACAGGAAATAGAGGGCCGCGCAGCCGATGACCATTCCGAGGATCAGCGTCAGGATCGTTCCCTTGATGCCGCCGGTCCGGTACATCCTCCGGATCAGTCCGCTGCTCTCCTGGGCCTCCGCTTCTTCCTGCGTGTTCCCTTCGGGAGAGGCGGCTTTCGCGCTCCGGAAGCCGAAGAGACGGAAACGTCCCTCGGTCCGGTCGTTCCTTCCGGTCTGTTCCTCCACTTCCCGGAGGAAGCGCAGCGTTGTCGTATTGGTCTTATCGATGCAGAGCGCCTTCTTCAGGAGCTTTCTGGCCTTCTCGTACTCCCCCTTCTGCAGATACAGCAGCGAGAGCAGATGATAGCCCTTGATCAGCTTCGGATTCTGCGCAAGGATCTTGCGCAGCTGGATCATCGCCACATCTTCGTTGCCGTTGTGGCAGTTCTCAAGGGCGATGTTGTATTTTTTAATGGTCTGGTTGATCAGATCCAGCCGGTTGGCGTCCTTCTGGAGGTTCGCGATGTAATCCGCCGCGATATTGTCCTCAGGCTGCATATTTTTGGAAATGACCCACTCCGAGAGGGCGGAGACCACTTCTCCGGTCTCGAAATACACCAATCCCAGCAGATTCCGGGCATCGGTATTCTGCTTGCAGAATTTCAGGCTCCGCCTGAGGCAGTCGATGGCGCCGCTCAAGTCCCGCACCTGGGCCTTCTCCAGCCCCTGATTGTAGTACATGCCGGAGAGCACCAGCGCCTGCTTCTGGACGGAGACGTCATAGCCGCATTTCTCGCAGTAGGCGGATCCGGTCAGCTCCGCGCCGCAGTTCATGCATTTCATAATCTGTTAATCCCTCTCGCTTCCGGAGGTCTCTTTGAGCATCTCTTTGAGAATATCGATCACATCCGTCAGATCGCGGGAATAGATCGCGCCCTCCGCCTCGTCCACGTCGAGCGAGGGCTTGAACTTCTTCAGTTCCTCTTCGTAATTGATCATCCGAGTATCTCCTTGATTTCTCCGACCAGGTACAGGCTTCCGCAGATGAAGACGAGTCCGTCCTCCTGAAGCTCCAGCGCGCACCCAAGCGCCTCCTGCAGGGACGGGATCACCCGGACCTGCGTGATCCCCGCTCCGCGGAACGCTTCCTGAAGCGCTCCGGCTCCGGTCTTCCGCTTTCCGCCCGCCTCTGTCACAATGACGGCATCCGGACGGAAGGCCTCAGCGAGGGCTTTCGCCATCTCCGCGTGCGCCTTGTCTGAAACGGCGGAGAACAAAAGCACCGCCCTCCGTCCGCCGGCCAGAAGGGCCGCCCCTTCCGCGAAACGCCGGATCCCGTCCTCATTGTGGGCGCCGTCCAGGAACACGCCCGGCCGGATCTCTTCCATCCGGCCCTCCCAGCGCATGCCGGCAAGGCCTTCGCGGACGGCGTCCGGCGTGACGGCCGGGATGCGGCCGGTGTGGGCAAGGACCTTCAGGGCGAGGACGGCAAGCGCCGCATTTTCCGCCTGATAGGGGGCCTGCGCCGCAATAAAGAACCGTTCCTTCCCGTCTCCGCCGGCAGATGTTTCAAAAATAAGGCCACTATCGGTCCGCTCCGTCACTGTCACCTCCTCTTTTTCGAGGAAACAGCACGGCGCACCGAGTTCCCCGGCGCGCGATGCGATCACCGCTTTCACAGAGGGGTCTTCGATCCCGCAGACGCAGGGAACGCCGGGCTTGATAATGCCGGCCTTCTCCCGCGCGATCTCGGGCAGTGTATTCCCCAAGTACTGCATGTGATCCATGCTCACGGAGGTGATGACGGTAAGGGCCGGCGCCTCCACCACATTGGTTGCGTCGAGCCGGCCTCCGAGGCCCGTCTCAAGGACCGCGATCTCCGCTCCCGCTTCCGCAAAGAGCAGCATGCCCATGAGAAATAAAAATTCAAAATAGGAAGGATGCGGGTATCCCCGCTCCTCCATCGCCTCCGCCGTCTCCCGGACGCGGCGGTAAGCGGACACGAATTCCGCCTCCGTCACTTCCCGGTCTCCGATCCGGAACCGCTCGGTATGGCGGACCAGATGGGGCGAGGTAAAGAGGGCGGACGTAAGGCCCGCCCTGCCGAACACCTCGTGCAGATAGGCGCAGACGCTCCCCTTCCCGTTCGTTCCGGCCACATGAATGACCGGAAAGCTGCGGTCGGGGCTGCCTAATGTCTCGAGGTACGCCCGCGTATGCGAAAGCGAATGCTTTTCCGCAAAGCGCACGATCCCTTCAATATAAGTTACGGCTTCTTCGTAGGCTGTCATGAATTAACGAAAACGCTCCAGCTGTTCTTCGATCTGCTGCTTCCGCGCACGGTAGCGCGCGAGCTTCTCCCGCTCCTCCGCGACCTTTGCCTCCGGAGCCTTCGCGAGGAAGCGCTCGTTGCCGAGCATGCCCTCCGAGCGGGCGATCTCCTTGATCATCTTCTGCAGCTCGCCGTTCAGCCGCGCCGCCTCCTTCTCCTTATCCACCAGCTCGTCGAGGGGGATATAGGCCGTGGCGCAGCCGGTGACCACCGGGACCGCGTCCTCAGCGATGCCGGTCTTGTCGGAACGGATCTCCACCTTCTCCGCAAAGACCATGCGGCTGAGATCGCCCAGGGTCGCGAACAGCTTCGTGAAATCGGCGCAGGCCGCCTCGTCGCGGCCGACGATGGTCAGATCGGTCTTCGTCTTCGCGGGAACGTTCATCTGCATGCGCAGGTTGCGGATGCCGCGGACCAGTTCCTGATACTCGCCGATCAGCCGCTCGTCCTCTGCGAAATGCAGCGCCTCGTCGTACTCCGGCCAGGCGGCGGTCATCACCGTCTCCTCCTCCGGATTGAGGGTCGTGTAGATCTCCTCGGTCAGGAAAGGCATGAACGGATGCAGGAGCTTCAGGCCCGTGCTGAGGACCCGTCCCGCGGTCCAGAGGGCGGCGTCCGCGGCCTTCGCGGCCTCCGCGCTCTCCTCCCGGCGTCCGAGACGGAGCTTTGCCAGCTCGATGTACCAGTCGCAGAACTCGTCCCACAGGAAATCGTGGATCTTCTGCACGGCGATGCCGAGCTCATAATTCTCCATGTTCTCCGTCACCTCGGAGACCACGGTATTCATCCGGGAGAGGATCCAGCGGTCGGCCGCGGTCAGCTCCTCAATGGCAGGGGCTGCGATCTCCTCCTCCGGCAGATACATCATGATGAAGCGGCTGGCGTTCCAGACCTTGTTCGCGAAGTTCCGGCTCGCGACCACCTGCTCCCAGTAGAAGCGCATGTCATTGCCCGGAGCGTTGCCGGTCACCAGCGTCAGACGCAGGGCGTCCGCGCCGTACTGGTCGATGACCTCGAGCGGATCGATGCCGTTGCCCAGGGACTTGCTCATCTTCCGGCCCTGGGAATCCCGGATCAGGCCGTGGATCAGCACGTGGTGGAACGGGCACTTCCCGGTCTGCTCGATGCCGGAGAACACCATGCGGATGACCCAGAAGAAAATGATGTCGTAGCCGGTCACCAGCACGTCCGTGGGATAGAAATACTCCATCTCCTTCGTCTTCTCCGGCCAGCCCAGGGTCGAGAACGGCCACAGCGCCGAAGAGAACCAGGTATCCAGGGTATCCGGATCCTGCTCGAAGGAGCTGCCTCCGCAGTCCGGGCAGGTGTGCGGCTCCTCGCGGGAGACGATCATTTTTCCGCACTTCGTGCAGTAGTAGGCCGGGATCCGGTGGCCCCACCACAGCTGGCGGGAAATGCACCAGTCGTGGATATTTTCCAGCCA
Source organism: uncultured Eubacteriales bacterium (assembly GCA_900320575.1). GTDB lineage: Bacteria > Bacillota > Clostridia > Lachnospirales > Lachnospiraceae > Chordicoccus. The sequence continues at coordinate 600 of ONST01000018.1, read as the reverse complement.
GTGCAGATAGATCTTATTGAAGCGCTCCGGAACGAAGGTCAGTTCGCCGGTCTTAATGGCCTCGATGGCCGGCTGGGCCATCTCGTGCATACGGACGAACCACTGCTGCTTGATCATCGGCTCGACCGTCGTGCCGCAGCGGTCATGCGTCCCGACTGCGTGGGAATGCGGCACCACGCGGACCAGGAGACCCTGCTCCTCCAGCTCGCTGACCATCAGCTTCCGGGCCTCGTAGCGGTCCATGCCCGCATACTTTCCGCCCTTCTCGTTGATCGTGGCGTCGTCATTTAAAATGCAGATCTCTTCGAGGCCGTGGCGCTTGCCCACCTCGAAGTCGTTGGGATCGTGTGCCGGCGTGATCTTCACGCAGCCGGTCCCGAAGTCCATGTCCACATACTCGTCGGCGATGACCGGGATCTGGCGGTCGGTCAGCGGCAGCTGCAGCATTTTCCCGACAAGATCCGCATAGCGCTCATCCTTCGGATTCACCGCCACGGCCGTATCGCCCAGCAGCGTCTCCGGACGGGTGGTCGCGATCTCCACGAAGCGGCCTTCCTCGCCCACGATCGGGTAATTGATATGCCAGAAGAAGCCGTCCTG